>JAJFGX010000052.1 GCA_021775895.1 Alphaproteobacteria bacterium
AATTTTTGCTAGTTCAGCATCAGAAATTTTACCTGTACGGTGAGTGTTCACCAATAAAGAAATAGGTTGTGCAATACCAATAGCATAAGAAAATTGAATTGTGCAACGATCCGCTAGGCCTGCGGCAACTATGTTCTTAGCTAAGTATCTAGCAGCATATGCGGCTGAACGGTCAACTTTTGTTGGGTCTTTACCAGAGAATGCTCCACCACCATGTGGGGCGGCACCACCATAAGTATCATCAATTATTTTACGACCTGTTAAGCCACAATCACCATCAGGTCCACCAATTACAAAGCGCCCAGTTGGATTAATATGTAACTGATCTTCAGGACACATCCAGCCATCTGGTAATGTTTTTTCAATATATGGCCTAACCATGTCATAGATATCTTGCTGGCTAGCATCTTCAGTATGTTGGGTAGAGACGATTACTGATGTTGCACGAACTGGTTTACCATCAATATATTCCAAGCTAACTTGACTTTTTGAATCAGGGCCTAATTTATTTAATATACCTGCATGACGGTCATCGGCTAAAGCCTTTAGAATCGCATGTGAATAATAAATTGGAGCAGGCATGTAAACGTCAGTTTCTTTGCAAGCATAACCAAACATAATGCCTTGATCCCCAGCGCCTTCTTCTTTTTCTGTTGCAGAATCAACGCCCATAGCAATATCAGAAGATTGAGCATGGAGACGAACTTCCACATCAATTTTATTCCAGTGAAATTCTTTTTGTTCGTAGCCAATATCTTTTATAGCATTTCTGGCAACTTCTTCTATTTTTTCTGCTGTAATACTGGCAGGGCCTCTGGTCTCACCAGCAATAGCTAAGAAATTTGTGGTTGCCATACATTCCGCCGCCACTCTTGCCTCAGGCTCGGATGCTAGAAATAAATCAACGATTTCATCTGAAACTCTATCACATAATTTATCTGGGTGTCCCTCAGATACAGATTCGCTAGTAAAAATATAAGGTTCCGACATAAAAATACCTCTTTCAAAGAAAAATTAATCACTAGATAATAAAGCACAACTTAGGCAAAAGGTCTAGAATTTAATGATTTTTATACTTTATTTTACTCAAATAAGGCTTTATATTGCCTCCTATGCGTGAGATTGTTTTAGATACTGAAACTACTGGTTTTGAACCAAAAGAAGGACACCGAATGGTAGAGATTGGGTGCATAGAGCTTATGCATCAATTACCTACGGGTAGAAGTTTTCATCAATATATAAATCCTGAGCGTGATATGCCCGAAGAGGCCTACCGTGTACATGGTCTATCTATTGATTTTCTCTCAACATATCCTGTATTTCCTGATGTTGCTGATGATTTTTTAGAATTCATAGGTGATGCACCACTAATTATTCACAATGCAGCATTTGATATGAAATTTATAAATGCAGAACTCGAATTATCTAACAAATCAATTGTTCCAATGGCGCAAGCCGTTGACACCCTAGAAATGGCTCGTCGGAAATTTCCAGGGTCACCAGCAACTCTTGATGCCTTATGTCGCCGTTTTGAAATTGATAATTCAAACCGTACCTTACATGGAGCATTATTAGACGCAGAGTTATTAGCGGAAGTTTACTTGGAACTACTTGGTGGAAGACAGCATGGCTTGTCTTTTGCAAGCAATAAAAAAACAAATGAACAGGTAGATACAGCCAAGCTAATAAAAAATAGTAAGATTGCAAAGAAACATAGAGAAGCAAGGAAATTCCCTATACTCGAACAAGAACTTATTGCACATGAGGGCTTAATAAGCCAAATAGATAATAATCTCTGGAATCAATAAATTATTGGTTTCTAGAACTTTTTTTTCTGTATAAATGTGAGTTTACTTTGTTTTTACGTTTAGACGCTTGTTCCTCTTGTTTTTTCTTCTCATAGTATGCCGCCATTTTCTTTTCACCACGGGCTTTTGCTTTTGCTTTAACCTCAGCCATTCTTAAAGTTCGCCTATCAAACTCTTCCTTTTCTTTTTGTTTTTCCTCTGCTGTTTTTCTTAAAGCTGTTTTACTATCTCTATATTTAGAATTACCACTATAATTAAGCGGTTTAACTTTATTTATTTGATTTTGCCGTTTAGACTTCTTAGCTGCCCTATAATTACGGTGAACTCTATCATTTTGAGTGGATTCCAATGGTACTAAAACTCCACCAGGGTATGCAGCACGTGGTTTTGACCTATTAATATTACGCTGATTAGAATTAGATGATTTTGACTTTATAAGAAAGCTTTCACTATATGCATCATTAGGTAATAACGACAAACTTAAGCAAAATATACATATTATAATTATTTTTTTATATGCTACATCCATGTTCCTACCCCCTTATAAGAATATAATATTAACGATACTTTCTTAGCTCTTTTTGTGCAGACTTAATCATGTCTAACACACTATCTAAGTCCTTCTCTTGACGCTCTATATAAACCTTTGGTAGTCCAATTTTTAGCAAAACATTACGTGGTAAATCACGGCGACGCTGATAATTTACTTCCAAGGCTTTTAAGTTATTTTTAATTTTCTTAATAACTTCTTTTCTTTCTTTTTTAGTTTTAGCATCATCTAAGTAACTAAATAATTGTAATATCTGAAACTTTCCTGAACTCTCCGTTATTGACAATCCATCTTTATTAGATGGTGGTGGCAACAATAAACTTTCAATCATTGAAGGTGGTAAGCTCACTCCTTCAAGTAGACTATCTTCTATTCTAATAGAGCGACCTCTGGCTTTAAGTGCTTCTATATTAACATCTTCTAAAGTTTCAGGTCGTGTTCTACGTGCTTTAGATGCCAAAGAGTTCATGTTATTCGAATTATCTTGGACAACAGGCTTGCTTTGCATCGCTATCGCTTTGTTTTTATCTATGATTTTTTGCCTTGCTCTTTGCTCTGCCTGTTGTTTTGCACGTTGCTCTGCTTGTTGATCAGCCAAATATTTAAGATGCTCTCTTGTTTTCTTATCAACTTGCTTTTTAGTCTGAAGCGTTCCTTTAGGTGATACCGGATTGAAATCATTAGCCTTACCGGGAATTAAACCTTTATAACCCATTTTCTTTTCTGCATTTTTATCTTTTTGTAAAATTAATCCAGGATAAACTGTTTCAGCATAAACAAAACCCGTGCCAATAACTACACTGGCAATTACAAGAATAATAATAAAATATGGTGTTTTTGCTATTGTTTTCATATCGGAATCTATGCCTTCTTAATGTTTATTTTATAATACAAAAAATCTAACTCTTTATAGTATAACACATTTATTGTAAATTTTTGTTTTTTTTTAATGAAAAACACCCTAAACAATAGCTTATCTTCCTTTTTTTTGCTAACCTGCTAAGTGTTGAATGCAAAACCTTATAAAGGAAGACTTAATCATGCATATTTTTATTGTTCTAATTGTAGCTTTTTGTTTTTTTTGCTCTCCTGCAATTGCAAACGACCACCTAGAAGCAACAATCGAAAACGAAGAATTAAAAGAGTTTACCAAAATAGGTATGGGGCTTTTACTAGAAGATGGACAAGAAGCCCTATTAGAAAGAATTCCAGATAACAGTGATATAATGCGGGGAGGAGAGTCCTCAGACGATCAAAAAGTAGATCAATTAAGTATACGTGAATCATTTAGGTTATATGAAGCAAAGAAATATAAGGAAGCTTTTAAAAGCCTTTTAGAGATTGCTCGCACCGGTAACCCTGAAGCGCAAGAAACAATAGGATTGATGTTAATAAATGGTCAAGGGGTTAAAGCAGATGATAAGCAAGCCATACGATGGATGGAAAGGGCAGCAAAAAAGATTCGTCCTGTGGCGATGCATTATTTAGGTGTTATGCATTTTAAAGGTTCTGGAGTTCAAAGAGATATTGTGGAAGGAGCTATGTGGCTCCAATTAGCCTCGGAAGTATATGATGATGATAGTGATGAACAAAAACGTGCTGAAGAAGATTTACACAATGTAATTCTACGCCTTAGTTTACGTGAACAACACAGTGCTCAAAATAGAGTTGAAGAATGGAAAGTTAAAAATAGTGCTGCCTTTAAAGTGCAACAAAGAATTAAAGAAGCTCTAAAACTTAAAAAAGAAAAAGATAAAAGAATCAGATCAGAGCGTAAGAAAAAACAAAAGGAAGAACAATAATCATCACACTTATAATAGCTTGTACTAATTAAGTATAATTTCTATTGCAATCTTACCACTTATGCCTTTATTATTGTTAAGCTATTTTAATTCAACTAAGAAAACTCATTTATGTCTACAAACTTTAATAATTTAACTGTTATGATTATCGATGATCATTCAACTATGCGTAACATTATAAGACAGCTCTTAAATAAAGTAGATATCAAAAAAATTAAAGAAGCTAATAATGGTCTTGATGCAATTTCTAAGTTACAAGATTATAAAACTGAAGATTATGAATTAGACCTTATTATTTGCGATTTACATATGGATAAAATGGATGGGTTAGAATTCGTACGTAAAATACGGAGCGGTAGCGTAACTATAGACCGTAATATTCCAATTATTATTTTAACAGGTAGCACCGATAAATTATTAGAAGAAGTTGCTATACAAGTAGGGGCTAATAGAGTACTAACTAAACCAATCTCATCTGAAAAACTTGGTGAAGAAATTGAGGCTATAGTAGGTATTAGCAAGGATATTCCTAAAGCTGCTCCATCTACAAGCTTTGACAACAAACAAACAGTAACCCATAAAGCAGGCGATACCATATTCAAACAAGGTGACGATGGTGCCACGGCCTATGTTATTATGTCTGGTCGTGTAGAACTTTCGAGCCTTGTTGGTGGAAAAAATGTGCCTTTTGGTATTGTAGAACAAGGGTCAATTTTTGGTGAGATGGCTCTTTTTGACAATAAAACGCGTGTTGTAACAGCAACAGCTTTAGATGATATTGAGTGCTCCATTGTAGATAGTGATTATATGCACAAACAAATTAAGAGTAGCCCATTTCTTGTTCAGACTTTATTGCGTATCATGGTTAAAACAATTAAACGTCTTAGAGACAGAGTTTAAGCTGTAAATTTTAAACATTAAATCTAAAGTGCATAATATCACCGTCATGCAACACGTATTCCTTGCCTTCCTGACGCATTTTTCCAGCTTCTTTAACTGCTTGTTCACCACCTAGATTTGTATAGTCACTATATTCAATTGTTTCAGCTTTAATAAAGCCTTTTTCAAAATCCGTGTGTATAACACCCGCCGCCGCAGGAGCTTTAGATTCTTTGCGAACTGTCCAAGCTCTAGCTTCTTTAGGGCCAACGGTAAAAAAAGTTATTAGATTCAATAATTCATAACCTGCTCTAATAACTTTATTAAGCCCTGGTTCATCTAGACCTATTGTGCTTAAAAATTCTTGTTTTTCATCATCGCTATCTAGTTGAGCAATTTCTGATTCTATTGAAGCGCAAATTATTACAGCACCAAGGTTTCTTTCTTCTGCCATTGTTATAACTTTATTTGTCATGTCATTTCCCGTTGCTGCATCATCTTCTGATACATTACACACATAAAGCACAGGTTTACTGGTTAATAATTGCAGTTGCTTAATAAGTTTTTCTTCATCTTCAGCAGATTCTACCATTCTTGCGGGACTACCCTCTTCTAATACTTTTAAGATACGTTCCATTAGATCTATTTGAGCCTGAGCCTCTTTATCACCAGCACGAGCTTTCTTTGATAAAGGTATAATACGCTTTTCTAAACTCTCCATATCTGCAATCATTAGCTCTGTTTCAATAATTTCAGTATCACGTAAAGGGTCAATACTACCTTCCACATGAGTTACATTGTCATCTTCAAAACAACGTAAGACATATAAAATAGCATCAACTTCACGAATATTAGCTAAGAACTGATTACCTAAACCCTCACCTTTACTTGCGCCTTTAACCAAACCTGCAATATCTACAAACTCTAGCTGTGTTGGTATAATCTTCTGAGATTCAGCTATTGCTGCAATTTTTGCTAGCCTATCATCTGGCACGCTTACTCGACCTATATTAGGTTCAATCGTACAGAAAGGAAAGTTCTCAGCTTGTGCCGCAGCTGTTGCTGTTAATGCATTAAATAAAGTTGATTTACCAACATTTGGCAATCCGACAATACCACAATTAAATCCCATGTTTAAAACTCCTTATATTTGCTCTAAGAAACATGACGAACTACACCATTCTCATCTGGCTCGCCCCATTTCCTATTTTTATTAATTTCCATCTTATCTTGCACAGCATTATATAATACATCCATATCCATTCCTGTACGCCTAGCTGCATCTAAAAATAAAATCAAACAATCCGCCCACTCCATCTTATCATCAGGACTAGCAAGAATCTCTTCTATTTCATCTTGCAGGTGTGTCATTTTAGACAACAAAGTACTTTGACCAAAGGTTTTATCTGTAAATATACCAATATCATTTTGTATTTCTTGCCAGCGATCTTTCACATTTTATCCTTTATTAAGCTTTGTTTCTCTATTTTCTTCATTCTCTTTATTTTTAGGCGACTGCATAGTTAATGCAACATTACTCATAAATTTATCTTTTTTATTTTGTATTAATAACGGCACTTCCCTTGCAACGCTATCAAGTAATTTACTTAACCAAATTTTATCAGTTTTAGAGAAATCACTTAATACATATCCAGTTACTTGTTCCTTATTATCAGGCCTACCAATACCTAAACGTACTCGTAAATAATTTTTACCAATGTGACTATCAATTGATTTCAATCCATTATGGCCATTTGCACCGCCAGCTTGTTTTACTCGCAATTTTCCAGCATTAATATCTAGTTCATCATAGAATACAATTATATTTTCTGGAGGAACTTTATAAAAACTAGCTATAGACAGTACAGATTCACCAGAAAGATTCATAAAGGTAGATGGTTTTAACACGTATATTTTTTGGTTACCAATTATACCTTCAGATACCTCACCTTTAAACTTTTTCTTCCAGTCAGAAAAACTATGGCGGCGAACAATTTCATCCACCGCCATGAATCCTATATTATGTCGATTTTGGGAGTATTTATCGCCAGTGTTACCTAGTCCAACCAATATCAACATATTATTTATTCAGTATCTGAGCTATCTTCAGTAGCTGTTTCTTCGCCATCACTTTCAGTGCTTTCTTCTTCAGCACCTGTGTCACCAGCAGAGCGTACAGCAGCTGGTGCTGTTATAGTAGCGATAGTTTCAGTAGGCTCAAGACTAGCTACAACATCATCAGGTAATTTAACGGCACTAAAGAAAATGGCATCGCCCATTTCTGTACCAGTTAAATCTACTGTAAGTTTTTCAGGAATATCTGTTGCACGACAAAA
>JAJFGX010000053.1 GCA_021775895.1 Alphaproteobacteria bacterium
TGTTCCCATGTGATACTTCACATCGCCAGAACCTTCGACATCTTCTGGTTTGGCTGGATTGCCTTGGAACTCTGAAAATACAGCTGTAAAAGGCTTCCCCATTACATTTGTTAATAAATTCAAGCGTCCTCTATGTGCCATGCCAATAACTATTTCTTTAATCCCAAGCTGACCACCACGCTTCATAATCTGTTCAATCGCTGGAATCATTGATTCGCCGCCATCAAGTCCAAATCTTTTAGTCCCTGGGTGTTTTACATGCAAAAATTTCTCAAATCCTTCGGCTGCGGTTAAACGCTGTAGGATTGCTTTTTTACCATTTGCTGTGAAATCTGTTTGATTACGCTCGCCTTCAATACGTTCTTGAACCCAAGATTTTTGCTCTGGGTCTTGAATATGCATAAATTCAACACCAATATTTCCACAATAAGTATCTTGCACTACTGACAATATCTCACGTAGTGTGGCTGTTTCCATACCCAAAACATTATTTATAAAAATAGGTCTATCCATATCATCTGCAGTAAAGCCGTAAGATGCTGGATCAAGCTCTGAGTGTTTTGGTTTATTTGACCTATTTAATGGATCTAAATTTGATAGTAAATGCCCTCTAATTCTATAAGCTCGAATAAGCATCAAAGCATTAACAGAGTCCAAAGTTGCCTGCCTTAAATCCTGCGTATTTAAATCTGAATTACTAGCTGATTTTGCCTGCTTAGCTGTATTACTTTCAGTAGCCATACCATCTATTTTACTATCTGGTAGCAAAACATTTAATTCTTGCTCGGTTGGTTGCCAGCTTGCACCACCCATTTCTGTGAGTAATTCTCTTTCTTCATCACCAATTCCACTAAAAAAATCAGCCCAGCTTGTGGCAACAAAGGCTGGGTTTTTTAAAAATTGCGCATAAAGACTAGAAACATATTCAGCATCCATTGAAGATAAAACATTAGAGACAGCTACAGACATTTTTTATTCCTTGGTTTAGTTTTTTTTCTTAATTAGTCTATAATATATAATAAACAAATTATCCAACTGTAATAGAGTTTTTTTTACTTTAATAAATTAAAAATCAACATCTGGCCTTAAAACATAGCCCTGCCCACGTACAGTATGAAGATATCTGGGGTTTTTAGAATCAATCTCTATTTTACGCCTAAGTCTAGTAATCTGCACATCTATTGCTCTATCAGAAGTACCAATACTTCCTATTTTAGATAGCTCTTCACGACTGACCACCTGCTCTGCCCTATGAGCTAAGAAAGTTAGCAAATGTTTCTCAGTTTCTGTTAAAGCTATATATTCATTATTTTTTATACCCTTTAATTCTTCACGATTACAATCATAACTATATTGCCCGAGTAAAATTATAGATTGTTCTTTTTGTTTATCTGCTACCATTGTTCTACGCAATACCGCCTGCAAGCGTAGCATTAATTCTTGTGGCTCAAATGGCTTGGATATATAATCATCTACTCCAGCCTCAAGTCCTTGGATACGATTTTCAACCTCACCTAAAGCAGTTAATAATGTAATTGCTAAATTTGGATATGATTTGCGAATTTTCTTAGCCAAACTAATACCATCTTCATTCGGCATCATAACATCAACAATTGCAATATCAAAAGCAAGCACTTGCAGCTTTTCCAAAGCATCATTAGCATCAAATGCAGTTACCACAATAAAATCATTCTTGGATAGATATCGTTTCAATAATTCACGCAATCGTGCATCATCATCGACCACTAAGACATGTGGTTTTTCATTCGATAAAGCTGTTATATTCTGTTGGACTGTCATCTGTTATCCTGATAATGTACTTTTATTATACAACAAACAAAAAAAGGATAATAGAGAAAATGAGCGTAATACCTTTCGATCAACGTGATGGCTTAATTTGGTTTGATGGAGAATTCATTCCTTGGGGCGATGCAAAAGTACATATTATGTCTCATGCCTTCCATTATGGAAGTGCCGTATTTGAAGGGGTTAGAGCCTATAATGGCAATATATTTGAGCTTCATAAACATAGCGAACGACTAATTAATTCAGGTAGAATTCTTGATTTTGAAGTTCCATATACAGCAGAAGAATTGGACAATGCCTGCATAGAAGCCCTAAATAAAAGTGGCTTTAAAGATGCATATATAAGACCTCTTGCTTGGCGTGGCTCAGAACAAATGGGAGTTTCCGCTCAAAATACAAAAATTCATACCATGATTGCTGTTTGGGAATGGCCAAGTTATTTCTCACCAGAAGCTAGAGAAAAAGGTATTGCGATGAAAACCTCTAAATGGAAACGACCAGCACCAGATACAGCACCAATAGAAAGTAAAGCCATCGGTCTTTACATGATTTGCACTTTATCAAAACACGAGGCTGAAAAAGCAGGCTATAATGATGCTTTAATGCTTGATTGGCGTGGACAAGTTGCAGAGGGCACAGGTGCTAACATCTTCTTAATGAAAGATGGTGAAATAAATACACCAATACCAGATTGCTTTCTAAATGGAATCACTAGGCAAACCGTAATGGAACTAGCAAGGTTACGTGGCTACACCATTAATGAGCGTGTTATAATGCCAGAGGAGCTACCAGAATTTGATGAAATCTTTGTCACAGGAACTGCAGCCGAAGTCACAGCCGTTGGTAAAATAGATGACTTGGAATACAAAGTGGGGCCAATTACACGTCAACTGCGTGAAGACTACGAAAACCTTGTTTCTGGCACAGCTGATATACAACAAACAGCCACTTGAATCACATTTAGCTTGACATAACCATATAGTTTGTGCTATATATAGTAGTGTATTTACTATTATAAAGAGAGGTTATGGATATGACAGATTCGGAAAAATTTAATCATTCTTCAGCGAAGAAGTTTGACAATCATACGCAGTTCTTAAAAGAAGCTATGATGATTACAATGGATACAGTATCCAAGATTAAAGCACCCACCCTACAGGGAGTTAGAAGCGTTCCCAGCGATGATGCTATAATAGAAGCTATACAAACACAAATCGAAATCGATAGAACAAGTAAGAATTCTGCCGATGATATTGTCAATAATATAACAGAAGCACATTTAACAGTTAAAAATTCAGATGCATTATCAGATAATAAGAAAATTGCTTTCTCACATTATTTGGAATGCCAAAAAGATTGCGTTCTTGCGATGAAAGAGGTTGTTAATATTAACAAAAGACATTTAAATCTAATGCTTTTAGCAATAGACAATAATCATATAGCAAATGACCAAATCATTGCTTCTCGTTTAGATAGCCAAGAAATGGAAGCTATGATCAATCTAGATGAAGCACAAAAACAGTTAAATGCTGCGTCAAAAGCAATGATGAGAAAAATTTACAGCTTTGAATCTGATGCCAATATAGATAATTTCACGATAAGCGACAATATAGACATCAAAGATTTTGAACACTTTAATGCCTTATTCAGCTATTCAATAAATATGGACGATGAACTGAACAAGCTTATTACAGGTCTAGAAAGTAATGACCCTAACATAGTTGAAAACCAACAAGACAAAATGAATAAAGCACATAGTAAAAATCAGGAAGTGATTAATGCTATTAACAATTCTAAAAAAATGTCTGATAAAGAGAAAGCTATATGCTTACAAATAACAAATAACATGGACACTGTTTGCCTACAAGTATCAGAATCCTTGGGGCACTTAGTCAACCATGATACAATGAATGCTTCCATGACAGTAGCAGAGTCTAATCACACAGCAAATAATAGCCTGCAAGCGATGGTAGATTATTACAGCACTTTAGATGAAGCATATAAAAACACTCCATCACAAAGTAACGCTAGAAAACCACAAAATAAAAGCACATTTAAATAAGTGGCTAACACTTAACATTTAAAAGTGTTATGATACGCAATAACAACGTGTATAAATTAAACAGAATGACTATAGTCTTTTCAATTTATTTTTACACTAGGCATAAGGAACGAAGCCTAGACTTACTAGGTGAGAGACGCAATAACAACGTGTAAAAGTTAAGTGGAATGACTATATAAATGCCTAGAAGCCCCAATCATTACTCAACTGAGAAGAACAAGCGAGTTTACATTCAGCTCCGCAATGGTGAAGAATTTATCGATAGATTCATTGATAAAAAAGGACGTTATATACATTTAAAAGAGCATGGCAAAATACCTATAAAAGATATTGCTGTATTTACTCATGCACGAATTGACAAGCCATTAAAGAGTCTCATTGATACTGATGGAAACGGGTGAGCCTGCAACAGAGCTAGAACTATAAATACGACCTGCCGCATTATATCCTGCATCTGTGCTGACTGTTTCTCTGGCACTATCTATAATTTTATCAACCAAACGCTGACTACTTTTTCTAACTCCATCAATTGCTCGCATATTTGCTGATAGAACTTTAGAAAAATGCAAGCGTGTTTTAACAATCAACTCTTTCATTGAGGCAGGCAATGCCGCAACATCTTCCTTACGGTTAATTAAATTTCTAATACAGCTATTATAATCTTGTGAAAGCTCTTTTTTCTTATCTTGAAAACTATCTGCTTGCTTAAAATTTGCT
Source organism: Alphaproteobacteria bacterium (assembly GCA_021775895.1). Classification (GTDB taxonomy): domain Bacteria; phylum Pseudomonadota; class Alphaproteobacteria; order Micavibrionales; family CSBR16-224; genus JAJFGX01. The sequence goes on from JAJFGX010000053.1 coordinate 4,586, forward strand.
GCGATTAAAGCCGCCGACTCATCTTCTAGCAAAGATTCAAGCTCTTTCATTACTTGAAAAGTTTTTTGTACCAAAACCTCAATAGAAACCGCAGATGGTTGTTTTATTTCTTCCATAACTCACCTCTATTGTTGCCCTTCTTGAACGCTAATCATAAACTTGGCAACTTCATCAGCAATACCAAAACCGCCACTTTCAGAAACTTGCTTACCGTACTCATTAACCATCATACTGCGGTAAACTTTCTCTGCTGAACCACCACCAAATAAGCCATCTGTTTTTACATTCTCAAACATATGCGATAACATTTGTGACAAAAACACAGTCTCAAATTCTTTCGCTTTATCATTAATCTTATCTATATTTTTTATAGAGTTGCTTCCAGAGCCTATAGCTTCAAGCTTGCCAGCATGTAAATGCTGCATACTATTATCAATACTTTGCATTTGAAAAGAGGAAATATTACTCATGATTTTAACTCCTTTTCCTAAACTTACATTATTTCAATTTCAGCCTGTAAGGCACCCGCAGACTTTATAGACTGTAAAATCGTAATAATGTCACGAGGGCCTATACCCAAAGCATTCAAATTAGCTACAAGATCTTGCAAGCTGATACCTTCATTAAGTATTGCTAAACGTTCTGTTGCATCTTCGTCAATTTCAATATTTGTTCTAGGAACAACCACAGTGCTACCTTGCTGAGCAAAAGCCTGCGGCTGCGATACCTGAGGCGTTTCAGTAATACGAATGGTCAAATTACCTTGTGCGATAGCAACCGTGCTAATACGAACATCTTTTCCCATCACTATAATACCAGAGCCTTGATCAATCACTACACGAGCCATTTGATCTGGCTTGATTTTTAATTGCTCAACATCTGTAATTAAATTCACAATACCTGCATTATAAGATGGCGGAACAGTTAACTTAACTGATGATGAATTATCCGCACTAGCCGCTGGGTAACGTAAATGTTGGTTAATCTTACTTGCAATACGGCGTGCAGTCGTGAAATCTGGATTTCTTAAAGATAAACGTATGCTACCCATATCTGCTAATTCAAAATCAATTTCTTTCTCAACAATACCACCAGAAGCAATACGGCCATTAGTCGGAGTATTTTGTGTAACAGAGCCTGAATCACCAGTTGCAGAAAAACCAGATACTGCAACAGGCCCTTGAGATACTGCATATACTTGAGCATCAGCACCTAATAAAGGAGTTACTAATAACGTTCCTCCTTGCAAACTTTTTGCATCGCCCATAGCTGCGATAGAAACATCAATTCTAGCACCTTGATTAGTAAATGGAGGCAAAGTAGCTGTTACAACAACTGCAGCAATGTTCTTTGTATTAATATTTTCATCACGAACATTTACCCCTAAACGCTCTAACATACCAATCAAGCTTTGTTCTGTAAAAGGTGAGTTACTTAAGCTATCGCCAGTACCATTTAACCCAACAACCAAACCATAACCAACTAGTAAGTTATCACGAACACCTTCAAATTCTACAATATCTTTGATTCTTGTCATCGCTGCATTTGCTGGTGTTGCCAAAAATACAATTATACCCACCATAATGCAGTATCCTACGATTTTTCTAGTATTATCTATAAAATTTTTAAACATTTTCTATACCTCACCTAATAAAACATCTTCCCAAGCTAATACATGCGATTTTCATGCCAAAATTCAATAATGTGAAAAATTTATAAATAACAATTAGTTAGCGAGTAGAAGGTTGATTGAACCAATTACTGAGGCTAGGAATAATTTGCCCATTGGTTTAAAAAGACAAAAAGTGTAGAATGGAGGCAATTATAAATATTTAAGGACAAGTAATGATGAAAATACAAAACTCCAATAAAGCAGGAACTGTTAAGAAATCTAAAACTGAGAAAAGTAGTGGTGTAACTGATAGTGCATTTAGTCAGATGGTTGGAAACACTTCTAAAGCTGAAGCAAGTCCTGCAATAGAAAATGTCGAGGCTACTAAACCACTACCTGATGCATTATCTGGTAAATCACCAGAGCAATATGCCACGGCACATGCTGAAGATATATTAGATAAATTAGAAGAGTTACATATGGGATTAATTACAGGAACAGTTACTGAAAAAACTCTGCGTAACATGACAAAAATGATCAAAAACTACCAGTCAACCATATCAAATCCAGAGCTTGAAGCTATTCTTGATGACATACATCTAAGGGCAGAAGTTGAACTTGCAAAATATATACTTGCTAAAATATAAGAACATTGCTATAAATTGCTTTGTTGCGGGTGTAGCTTAATGGTAGAGCCCTAGCCTTCCAAGCTAGTTACGTGGGTTCGATTCCCATCACCCGCTCCATTACTCCTTAATATATATAGCTTTTTTAATATATTTTAACTTATTCAAGCATGTTATTAAGCTTAAAAATCTAAACCATCATCAAAACCATCATAATCATCATTATTAAATGTTTCATGTTTCATCGCTTTTGATATTTTATGCAAGTCATGTAAAAAAGCATATGGGCTATATATTGCTGGTAGGTACATATTGTCAACAAATCTACAATCTATTTCAACAAAGCCATAATTTAAAAACCGTCCAAAAAAACCATTATGAACAACCTCTCCTTTGATTTCCTCAAGTGAAGATTCATGAACATTTACAAAAAACATACCTGTTTTATAAATAAGGCGATCAGAGGTGATTACAATATGAGTTGAGCGATAATAGATAAAGTGTAGAAGAAAAATAAATCCACCAATAATCATACAGCTGTAGAATATATAATTTATTGATTTTAAAAGAAGCCAAATTACTTGCGATTCATTATCTTTTGCTAATTGATATCTAATATATTCTTTTATCTCATGGTCAAGGAAATGCCCTAGAATTAAGAATGAAATTAGTAATAAAATACCTTGAACAATATATATCCAGTGAGGATTTGCACGAGCAATAATCTCCTCATCTCTACCAATCATTTTATCAACAAAGGCCATGTTTTATCTCTATTTATCTACAGCGTTTATTTTACCCAATTTTCATCGCTGTTATTGTGGGAAATATCAACATCAAATTCTGGCTCATCAACATTAGCCTCAGGGCCTTTTCCGCCAGTTTGTTTTTTATGAATACCTAATTTATTAAGAAAATGTTGCCCTTGCTCTGACTGAGCAAGTCCTTCAAGCATTGCACTAATGTTAGTGCCACCTTTTGAGGTAAATAAATCCATAACATTTGACATTCCACTAACTGGATTTCCAGTATTAGCAATTATTTTAACATCTGCATCTGTTAATGCTTTGGCTTGTTCCATACCAACATTTTCATTAGCTTCAATTCCCTCAATAGAAACAAGATAGTTTTGATAACCCTCATTTTGTCCAATTTCTTTCGCAAGAACAATTTGTGCCTCAACAGGTGCTAGTTGCATCATTTTTTCAGCCTCTGCACGAGCAGCACCTTCTATAGCAATACCTTCAGATTCTTTCTTTGTTTCTTCAAGCCTACCTTCAGCTATAATGACGGTCGTCGCTTTATCTTCATTAGCTTTAACAATATTTGCTTCTTTTTCAATAGTAGCTTGGCGTACTTGTTCAACTTGAATTACAGCCATTTCTCTTTCTTTTGTAATTTTCTGTTGAGCTTTAATTTCTTGAGATGCTTGCTCATCTGCTATACCAATAGCTTTGACTTTAAGAGCTGTTGTCTCACCAACAACTTTCTGTGCTTTTTGTTCTTCAACATCAGTTGCACGTTGAGCCTCAATTTCAGCAATTTCAGCTTTCTTTATATTCATAGCAACCTCTGTACGAGATTCCATTTCAATCAATGATTTCTTTTTTTCCATGATGTTATGAACAACATTATTACCTTCAGCATCACGTATGTCCATAAGTTCAATATTTTTAACAGGTACCACACCCCAGCTACCAAGTTGATCTTTAACAGCTTCAGTGAACTGCTCACCATATATACTACGTTCTAACATAATTCTATCAATATCATGTGAAGCAAGAATTGTACGTACAGCACCTTGAATAATAGACAAAAGCTGGCTTTTTAATTCAGAAAAGCTCTCCACACGTTGTGCCGCCATATTACTATCATCTATACGGAAGAAGGCAACGATATCCACAACAAAAGGTACTCTACCTACGTCATAAGCTTCATAAGCAACTAATTTTAAATCAAATACAGATACAGGCATAATAATTCTTGTAATACCGATCACTGGAAACCAAAGAGGCCATTCATAATAAGTGTTTCCATTATTGGTATCCTTACCATATGACATTGTTCGCTTTGCTGATTGAACGATATGAACTTCATTTGTTTCAACTACACGTCTGAATGCTAAAGCCACGATAAAAACAAGAACGACTACAGCTAATATAGCTCCAACAATATATAGTAACATGATTATACCTTTCAAAAAATTTAGTTGTAGTAACTTTAATTCTATTTCAAAATTCTCACAAGTTTTATCTAGACTATTAAAAAATAAAAAGTGTATCATAACAGCCACTAATCTTATTCTAGATTAAACCTCATAAGAAAAGAAAATTACGGGTCAAATGAAATATATTTTTATAACTATATGCTTAGTTGTGCTATTTATTACCCCTTCTTTTGCAGAAAAGGGATTGTCTTTAGATACAGCACCTAAGAATGTTCAAGATTTATATGCATTAGCTGGAACTTATGGACATGCAAGCCCTATAGCATTAAATCTTTACAAAAAGCTAGCAGAAGAAAACTATACTCTTGCCCAATATAAATTGGCAGAGCTTTATTTTACAGGATATAGCTCACATTTTAGCTCGCCAAGATCAGGGCGGGTGCTTGCTGATTTTAAAAAAGCAAAACACTGGTATAAAAAAGCAGCAGAGAATGGGCATGGAGAATCTCAATTAAGACTTGCTTTTCTTTATGCTGAAAACCATTTTGAAGGACTTGAAATAGATTATAACTTGGCTGAAAAATGGTTTAAAAAAGCCGCAGAACAAAATGCTGGTGATGCACGTTTTCGTCTGGGTAATTTTTATCAACACTATTTAAAACCACCCCAGTATGATAAAGCATTTCACTGGCTTGAAATTGCTGCTAAAGACGGTCATAGCGTTGCACAGTATGATCTGGCAAACTTTTACTTACAAGGTAAAGGCTCTACCAAAATAGATAAAAACAAATGGTTTTATTGGATTAACAAAGCAGCTAAACAAGATAATTTACATGCATTAATTGCTCTTAGTAAGGCCTATGGAAATGGTGAAAATAATATAGAGAAAAACACACAAAAATCTATAGCTTTAGCAATACGTGTTGCAAATAAAAACTTCTCCAGAATTTGGTATATTCGCATTGCAGATGCATTCTTTGAAGGTGAAGGTAACTTACCTAAAAGCTATGCAAGAGCAAAACCATGGTACGAAAAAGCAGCCGTCAAACGTAGTGAACATGCAAAAGAACGATTGGAAATAATTAATAATTCAACCCCTAAATAATACTTAACATATTCTTAATTGACGATTCATATCAATTCATGCTATAATTAACCTAATGGCTCTAAACAATTAAAAAGATTGAAAAATAACAAGGCAATGACTAAAAAAACATTTAATAAGCATGGCTTAAAAGACTTTAATGAGGTGGTAGATAAACTATCTGGCCTTAAACAAGCCCTTACAGAGCAAAATATTAACTTACTGGAGCTAGATGAAGTACATATTTTTGGCTATGGCTCTCTACCTAATTTACCACATTACCCACCGACATCAAAGACTAATGCATATTTATGGGATTACAGCAAAGACATGTCTTGTAAAAGTGTTGGTTCTGGCACTACTCAAAAAACTGGTTTAACTTTAGGTGCGGATAAAAAAGATGGAGCAATTATTGCAGGCTCTATTCTTTCATATAAAAATCTAGATTCAGATGAATTAACAGATATGCTAGAGGCTTTTGAAAAACGAGAAAATGTTAAAACTCTACCAATTTATAAATTTGATTTTCTTGAGGTTGAGTTAGAAAATGGCAAAAAAGTAAATGCTATAACTTGTGTTGCTGATCCAGATCAAACCATGGGATATGCTGGAGACATGTTAACATCATTTGATAAAAACAGCCTATCTGAAAAGACTTTAGAAGATTTAAGCCTACGCAAAAAAGCTCAAGAAATTGCTTGGAGCAATGGTATGCTTAAAAAAAGCAAAACATACGCAACAGGGAAAAGTTATTTTGATCGTTTTGTCCGCATGCAGATTGAAGAAAACTTAATTACCCTAAATCAAAATGATGATAAAAGACAAGTTGCTCTTTATAAAGAACAACAAAGAATGTTAAAGCTCGCACAATATGTTGACGAAGAAAGAGAGCATATGCGTAGCACCGTACCAGAATATGTGGCGGCATTAGAAAAACAAGAAGCGTTACAGATGCGACAATTATTAGATAAAAGAAAAGAAGCTGATACTTCTATCTCTATCAATCCTACGCAACAACTAAAAAGATAAGTTACTCTTCTGTATCTGCTTTAGCACCATATTGCTTTGAGAAGCTATATTCATTTATTTCTACACCATATTTTGCGGTTCTAGCTCGAAGAAATTGTTCAATAATATCCTCACGCAAACCACGCTCTAAAGCAGCTATAGTTGGCTTTACAGTGTCATCATCTGTTTCAGTATCTGGCTTTTCTCCAAGCTTAATCTCATCAAGTTGCATGACAATAAAACCATCATTTGTTGGAATAAAAGTAATATCTTTGATTTTTTGTAAGTCAAACATAGTGGGAATAAAGCTATTTGGTAGCTGGCTATATTTACCATCATCAAAAATTGCATCACGTTTTTGTAATGTCATAAAAGACAACTTATTCTTTTTTCCTAATGTGTGATCTTTTAGGCTAGAGTTTCCTGTTCTTACAGCCGCCACAATATCATTAACCCTGTCTTGGGCTTTACGTTGTTGTGCTTGCTGTGTCCAGACAGACATTACCTCTGCCTCAACCTCTGAAAAATCAATTTTACGTTGAATAATAATATCATCAATACTCACGACAACAAAACTTCCATCTGGCAATTCGTGTATATCTGTATGCAAATTTTCATCTTGTTTCAGAGCAAAACCATAACGTAAGGCAGTTTTTAATGTGTTATCAAGTTTATGTTCCTTGTTATTTTCATCTCTGCCAGCTGCACTTAATTTATCTAACATCTCTATCGGCAACCCTAAAAAGTTAGAGATAGCCTGAGCATTATCACCTGCTGCTATCATATCTTCAATCTCATTGATCATTTCAAATAACGGATCAGATGCTTTTTCAAATATAATTTCTTTCCGAAGCGTGTCTTTTACTTCATTAAAGCTTTGTATTTTTCCTCTTGTAGTTTTCTCAATATATGCAAGATGCCAACCAAGTGGTGATTTAACAGGTTTAATAATACCAGTGTCTTTTTCTGAGTCAAAAACTGGAGCTGTTAATTCTTGTGGGAAAATAGTTTGTCTAGTATGTTCTTCTGCCGATACAAACTGCCCATTTAAGGCTTTATTATCTTTTACAGCTTGCTCCAAAGATACAGATTTATTACTAATCATATAGTCCCTTAATGCTATTGCATCATCTTCTTTCATGAAAGTAGCCTGCGATATAACACGCCTATCTTCCTCTGAAAACTCATCAATTCTATCTTCATATTCAGTACGAACATCTTCATCTGTTACTGCATTTTCCCCCATAGCTTTTTTCAATGCTAGCTCTGGAGTAATTCTAAGGACTGATATTTTTCTATATTCTGGAGTATTCCAAAGCTCTTTTTTTGCCGCGTGAAAATCTTTAAGTGTATCGCTACTTGGAGTATCGACAGAAAAGTCTTTGTGTAATATCTGCATATAATTAGCCGACCTAGTTTCATTATTATATTGCTCCATGTCAGAAATCAGCTGATTAGACGCTCTGACAGGCGCTGTTAATGCTGTCATCATAAGCTCTATGGCAAAATCATTTTTTATATTATTAACCAAAACATTTTCTGAGATTCGTTGTTGTCCTAGCACTCTTTGTAGGGCAAGTGTTTCCAACATACCCTGTTCTGTTAATGGAGTTAGATATTCCCTAAGTTTATCTGCTGCAATTCTATCGCTAACTATTAAACCATTTTCACGGGCTGTAAAACCTAAGACTTTAGTTTGTATTTCTTTTTTTAAGGTGCTTCTTGCAATTATTTCTCTATATTGTGGAATTTCTGCCAGTTGTGGAACTTCTAGCCTAGCTAGGGCATTTCTGAAAGCTCTATCAAACTCAACAAAAGATAATTCTTGCCCTCCAATTTCGGCAACAGATCCTTTTGAAATTCCACCTCTAAAAAATCCACCACTATCAGATAAAACTAAACCACCTATAGCAAATATAAAAAGAGCTGAGATAATGATTCTTGTCAGCCATGAATTCATTCCATTACGCATTGATTGTAACATGTGTTTTAACCCTACAATTATTATTTTTCCAAATTTGAGTGATTAAAGCACAAGACCTATACCTATATCAATCTATTAAAATCACTTTCTTTAAAAAATATTGTTTTGAATCTTAATATAAGCATAGTAAGCTATCATTTAAGATAGTATTTTTTAATTCTAAAGGTGATACCACATGAAAAAAACAAAATTAGTTGTCGGAAACTGGAAAATGAATGGCTTGCTAGATGATAGCAAACAGAGGATTTCTCAAACATTATCATTCATCAAAAAACATAAAAAGGAGATGCTGGATAATGTTGACGTTATAATATGCCCTCCCGCAACTTTATTGAGTACTGTACATGAAATGACATCAAAACATTTGTTATTTTTGGGCGGCCAAGATTGCCATACAAATATGGCAGGGGCTTTTACAGGTGATATTTCTGCAGAAATGCTAAAAGAACATGGTTGTTCATCAGTTATTGTAGGGCATTCCGAAAGACGATTTTATCACAATGAAAGCGATGAACTAATCGCTAAAAAGGGTGAAGCGGTTCACAAAGCTGGAATGACAGCAATTATCTGTGTTGGTGAGACAGCGAAAGAACGTGCTGCTGGCTTAGCTAAAAAAGTTGTAAAAGCTCAAATTATGAATTCCATGCCTAATGATACTCTCTATGCCGATAATACTGTGATTGCTTATGAGCCTATTTGGGCGATTGGCTCTGGTCAAACAGCGACACAAGCTAATATTGAAGAAATGCATAACTTTATACGTGAAGTTTTAGAAAAGAAATACCCCGCACTAGCCGAGACACAAATTTTATATGGTGGTTCTGTACAAGGCACGAATGCTGCTCAAATATTTAAATACCAAAATGTTGGAGGAGTTCTTGTCGGTGGCGCAAGCCTAAAACCACCCGAATTTTGTAAAATTATTGAAGCCGCTTTAAAAGCTTAACTCTTTACAATTTGAGTGGTTAATAATATACTTAGATATTGATAAAATATTTCTATTTTATCTTCAAATTAATTTCTTGAAAAATAAAGGATTATAAAATTATAATGCCAAGAATTCCTGCCGATTTCTCGACTGCTCGCATTCTTATTTCCAATGATGATGGGATTCATTCCCAAGGTATAAAGACATTAGAAGAATGTATTTCTGATATGGGAGCAAAAACATGGGTCGTTGCTCCAGAGTTTGAACAATCAGCAGCGGGTCATTCCTTAACTATTCATACTCCTTTAAGAATACACAAATATGATGATAACCATGTATCAGTTTTTGGTACACCGACGGACTGCACAGTCATGGGAATACAACATATAATGCGTGATAATCCACCTGATCTTTTAGTATCTGGTATTAATCATGGTAAAAATACAGGTGATGATGTCACTTATTCTGGAACTATTGCAGCTGCAATTGAAGCCACAATTCTTGGCTGTCCAGCCGTTGCTTTTAGCCAACATTTCGGGGAAGAACGTGGTAATATTGATTGGGATATAGCACGAAAACACATACCTAAGGTTTTATTAGCTTTGGCAGGTATGGAATTATCACCACAAACCTTAATTAACGTAAACATACCAAGAGTAAGTGATGAACCAAAAGGTATGATTGTTGTTCCTCAAGGTCATTACGAAGTAACAAAAGATGATTTAATGGAATGCATTGACCCTAGAGGTAAATCTTATTTTTGGATAAAACCACCACCAGTGGTTAATTACCACGGAATCGCAGATGATAGTAGCGCTCTTGCCGATGGATATATAACAATTACACCACTTAGCTTAAATTTAACTAGCTGGAATATGCTGGATAATCTACACACACGGATACAATCATGAATACTACAGTTGCCGCACGTAAAATACGTTTAATTATGAAATTACGTGCTTCAGGTATTACAGACACTAAAGTTTTGAGCGCTATAGAGCGTATTCCACGTGAATTTTTTGTTCCAGACGCATTTATAGACCAAGCCTATGAAGATATTGCGCTGCCAATTGGCAGAGGACAGACTATTAGCCAACCAATGATAGTTGCAATGATGACGCAAGCTCTGCAGTTGAATGATCGTCATAAAGTCTTGGAAATTGGCACAGGCTCTGGTTATCAAGCCTCTGTTCTGGCAAAACTATGTCGTAGAGTTTACAGCATAGAACGCCACCGTCCATTGTTAGAAATTGCTAATGCTCGTTTAAGAGAACTTAGAATACACAATATAACAACAAAAACGGCAGATGGCATGAAAGGCTGGAATGAACAACAGCCTTTTGATCGTATTATTGTAACCGCAGCAGCATCTAGGGAAGCTCCGCTTGCATTATTAGAACAAATGTCTATTGGTGGTATAATGATTCTCCCAATGGGCTGGCAAAAAGACGAACAATTTATATATCGTATTACTAAGACTGAAGATAACTATGATTATGAGCGTTTAATGCCTGTACGCTTTGTACCTTTATTGCCAGATATTGCTCCACGCCATATAGAAAATGGAGAGCAACATTTATCGGCAACTCATCAAGATGCACAAGGCAATTGTTTTGTTGGAGCATAGACATGCATAAACATATTTTATTTGTTATTTGTTTCTTATTTTTAACTGGTTGTTTTCAATCTTATTCTCCAGCACCAGTTACAAAGTTAGGATTAAATACGGCCAATGTTGCAGGTAGTATTTTAGTGCATCAAAGTGACACTTTATGGGGTATTTCTAAAAAATTACGTTTACCTATGCGTGAGATTATTTTAGCCAATAATATAGTTGCACCATATAAACTAACTGTTGGTCAACGCATAAAACTTCCAGAACCGCAAAGATATCAGGTTAGAGCTCAAGATACATTATATAGTATTGCTAGAATGTTTAATGTGAATGCTAGTCAACTTGTTCGTGTGAATAATCTTCATAAACCATATTACTTACATACAGGGCAAATATTGCGTGTACCAAGGACTGAGAAACGTTCCCCTCCAAGGCCTGTAATGGCGAAGAAGCGTCAATATAGAACAGTAAAACCCTATAGGGAACAAGCTCAAAAAACACATATAAAACCATATAACCATATGGCATCTGCCAATCGCAATGGCTTTATTTGGCCTGTACGTGGACGATTACTATCAAGCTTTGGCCCTAAAACAGGTGGTCTACACAATGATGGTATTAATATCGCTGTACCTAGAGGAACTCCTGTAAAATCGGTGTCAAATGGTCGAGTGGTTTATATAGGAGATGATTTAAATAGCTTTGGAAATTTAGTCCTTGTAAGACATAGTAATGGCTGGATAAGTGCCTATGGTCACTTGCAAGACATCAAGGTCTCTAAAGGACTAACTATAAATCAAGGACAAACTTTAGGCACAGTGGGTAGAACTGGAAATGTAACAACACCCCAGCTACATTTTGAACTTCGTAAAGGTAGCCGAGCTATTAACCCTCAACAATATCTATCTTAGTTTATTTGTATAACAAATGGCATATATTGTTAACTAATTTACTGTAAAGTAGTGACTAGCTAGTTATAAGCTTAACTGAAACATCTATGTAACAAGTCATGTCCAATAATGAAATAAAATATAAAAATCTTTTTCATCAATCGCCATTAGCCAGAATGGTGATATCTGTTGATAAAAATAAGTGTTGCTTATACGCAGATGTCAATTTGGTCGCTGCCGAGTATTTTGGTATGAAAGCTGAGCATATGCTTAATAAATCATTTGCTGATTTATTCCCAGATGAAATGGCAGAGCATTTTGAACAATCTTGCCAAACATGCATAAGATCAAAAAGACCAGTAATAATTAATGCTCTACCGCATTTTGCAGGAGGAATTAGAGTTCAGTCATTTTTAATGAACCCTATTATAGATGAAAACGAGGAAATTGAATTTATTAACATCGTCGCAAGACAGGATTTTGCAGATAAAAATGAGTTAGAGCAAGAGCGTGATGATGCAATATTAACTCTAACTTCTTTATTTGACGCTAGTGGAGTTGGAATTATTGTGACTGATCATAACGGTATTGTTGTAAGGGTTAATGACAGTTTTTTAGAAGACTATAAATGGAAAAGAGAGGATTTATTAGATAAAGAATTCACTGTTATTATTCCTGTAGAAGAGCATGAAATGTCTAGAAAATTACATGGAGATTTTATTGAACGTGGACGTAGTGGCTCTAGAGAAATTCATATAATGCGCAAAGACGGTAAAATTGCAGATATTATTTTATCAACAGTATTGTTAGAGCTTAGCCAACAAAAGCGTTATATGATTTCAACTATCCAAGATATTACAGAGCGTAAAAATATGATACGCAATTTACGAGGAGCAAAAGAGCAAGCAGATACAGCAAATAAAGCAAAATCAGCATTTCTAGCCAATATGAGTCATGAACTGCGGACACCATTAAATGCAATTATTGGTTTCTCAGAAATGATAATGCATGAGACATTCGGGGCATTAAACAACCAGAAATATAGTGAATACATGACAGATATTCATTTTAGCGCTCGTCATTTATTGGATATCATTAATGATGTCTTAGATATGTCCAAAATTGAATCTGGTAAAGTTGAATTAGTAGAACGTGAAGTAATTGTTGCTGACGTTTTTAAGTCTGTATCTATAATTATGAATGAAAGAGCCCTAAACGCAAAAGTACAATTAATTTTTGATATCGAAAAAAATCTACCATGTGTAAGAGCAGACCAGAGGTTGCTTAGGCAAATTCTTATCAATCTTGTTTCTAATGCTATTAAATTTTCATTGAAAGATAGTGAAGTTGTTGTAAAAGCACATATGCTTGCAGAGCATAAAATAAGAATCTCAGTTGAAGATCACGGTTGTGGCATACCTGAAAATAAACTAGAGACAGTTTTAGAGCCATTTGGTCAAGTTAACGACCCTCTCCATTCTCAAGGTCAAGGCACTGGACTAGGGCTACCTTTAGCAAAAGCAATGGTTGAGCTGCATGGTGGAACATTAAATTTAATATCAACCGAAAAGCAGGGAACATTTATCTCACTTGATTTCCCTGTAGAACGCACAATGGAATAAGTCTCTAACTATTTTGGTTGTTTTTATAATATTAGTATTTAAAATATGCTGTGTAATTTAACCTATATTATTATGATGGAGAAAAAAATGGGGTATATCGTATCAATTCATGGGCGAGAGATTTTAGATAGTCGTGGCAATCCAACCGTTGAAGTTGAGGTCGTTTTAGATAGTGGAGCAACAGGGCGTGCTGCCGTGCCATCAGGGGCATCAACTGGCAAACATGAAGCGGTTGAAAAACGTGATAACGACCCAAAACGCTACAATGGAAAAGGCGTTTTACAAGCAGTTGATTCTGTTAACACAGATATTTCTGATGCTCTTTTAGGAATGGAAGCCTCTAATCAGTGCCTAATTGATGAAACTATGATTGCTTTAGATGGTTCTAGCAATAAAGCTAATCTTGGAGCAAATGCTATTCTTGGCGTTAGCCTTGCAGTTGCCAAGGCTGCTGCGGAATATCGTGGACTTCCCTTATATCGTTATATTGGTGGGAGCTTTGCTCATTTATTGCCAGTACCTATGATGAATATTCTTAATGGTGGAGCGCATGCAGATAATGCTATAGATATTCAAGAATTCATGATTATGCCTGTATCAGCCTCATCTTTTGCCGAAGCTGTACGTATGGGGGCTGAAATTTTTCATTCTTTAAAAAGCAAATTATCTGATGCTGGGCTAAACACTAATGTTGGAGATGAAGGTGGTTTTGCTCCGAATATAGCCTCTTCAAAAGCAGCTTTAGACATTATAATGTCATCTATAGAACAGGCTGGTTATAGTGCTGGTAGTGATGTTGTATTGGCACTTGATGCTGCCTCAAGTGAATTTTATAAAGATGGAAAATATCACCTTGCAGGAGAGAATAAAATATTGTCTTCCGATGAAATGATTAAATATTACGAAGATTTAGTCGCTAATTATCCAATATCTTCAATTGAAGATGGATTAGATGAAGATGATTGGGAGGGCTGGAAAAACTTAACAAAAGTACTTGGTGATAAAACACAGCTTGTTGGTGATGACCTTTATGTCACTAATGTTGAGCGTCTAACCCGTGGTATTAAAGAAAAAGCTGGGAATTCTATTTTAGTAAAAGTTAATCAAATAGGAACTCTAACAGAATCGTTGTCTGCAATTGAAACTGCAAAACGTGCTGGTTTTGGAATTGTTTTATCTCACCGCTCTGGCGAAACTGAGGATTCCACCATTGCTGATTTAGCCGTTGCAACAAATGCTGGGCAAATAAAAACAGGCTCTTTAGCAAGATCAGATAGAACAGCAAAATATAATCAACTAATTCGTATTGAAGAAGATCTTGGAAGCTCCGCCATTTATGCTGGTAAAAAAATTATATTATGACAATAAGTATGTTTACTAAAACTGGAAATGAAGAATCATATATAGCTTGGTGGATTCAGCAGAATAATAAGCGTGTTGATGAAAAAATAAGCATAGGCTTCACTGAGGTTAGCGTATCTAAAGATGTTTTCTCCCCTGATCCTAAAATGACTCACTCTGTTGAAATGTTTATGCATCATACAACAGAATTAACTGGCAAAAATGTTTTAGATATAGGTGCAGGAACTGGGATTCTATCTATACATGCCATTTATAAAGGTGCAAACAGAGTTCTTTGCACTGAAATTGACGATAGAGCTATACTTAATGCTAAACAAAATATCACCTCCCATAAAATGGAAGAAAGAATTACTATTCTAAATAAAGAACATATCGATAAAAGCCTTGGGAAATTTGACATTATTTTTGCAAATATTATATTTTCAAAACCAAAAATAAAATTAGAGGACAGCGAAGAGCTAAGCAAAAACACTCTATCTATCCATCATAACCTTTTGGAAGAACTGGATA
>JAJFGX010000054.1 GCA_021775895.1 Alphaproteobacteria bacterium
CTCCTCGCAATGACGGGGTGGGTAATTTGTAAGTTATAGTAGTTTGCAATATTTTTATTTAGAGCAACCTTGTGGCAGGTTTCTTTGTTTAGCCAGCTCGATGGTGACCTCTCTGGCTCTGTTAGGATCCATATTTGCTAGGATAGAGGCACTTTTTCTTTCTTTCATACGCCCAAGAACGTCCATAAGAACATTTAGCTCTAGTGTATCCATAATGCGTGCAGCTTCTTTTGGTTTCATACTTTCATAGATTTTAACCAAGCTATGCATACGGCTCTCTTGGAGTTTACTTTGTGTGCCTAACAGCTTTTCAAGTTCTTTTTTTAGGTTGTTTAATTCTTCTATTTTAGCATTAATCCCACTTTCGGTTGCAGAAAGTAATGATTCTCGTGCGATAATTTGTTTTTCTCTCATTTCTAAAGAACGTCGACGTTTTGATAAAGATTGAAGTAGTTGTACTTCTGTATCAGAGAATTTTGTATCATAAGCTGAAAGGTCATCATCACCATATGGGCTTTGATAGTCATCACTTGGAAGTTTGAGGGCAGGTGGTGCATCATGGACATTTTCAGCAGCCTCAGCCATGACTATATTATTAAAGTCACTATTATTAACAAAAGCATCAAGACGAAATAACAATGATAAGCTGGCTAATATAAATAGAAGCGTAAATATATTTATATTTCTGATATTTTTTACTAGTCTCATTATTTACTTTCCTTTTTGCTACCTATTGCATCAAGTAGCATTTTTTCAGCTGGAGTTTTCTTCTTTTTCTTCGCTGGTGGTGTTTTTTGTTTTGCGTTACTGGATTCTTCTACTAAGTCTTGTAGTCTTGAGGCTAGGCTATTTCCAGAGCTTAATATTATTTCTAATTCATCAGCGATATCTTTTGCCTCATCAATATTCTTTTGTAGCGATACACCATTTTCACTTGCTGCTTTTTTCATATTTTGTATGGCATTGTTTGCTGTATCAATAATATTTGACAATTGAGCTAGCAGTGTTTCCATGTCTTTTTTATCATCTTGAATATGCTGGAATAGCTTGGATAATTTTGACAGTTTAACAGAGTATAAAATTGTTACCATTAAAAGAACAATTACAAGGAAGTCAAATATAAGCCCAATATGTGGAGGTAGACTCATAGCTATGTCTCCTTAGCTTCAAGATATTCTTCGATATTAATAGCAATTCTTCCTTGTAGCTGCCCCATTTTCACCATAAACATTGCGCGCTCCCCAACACGTAGTTCAATAGAATCTTCAGGTCTTGTATTGAGCATTATAGTAGATCCTGGTTCCCAATTTAATATATCACCTAGTGGAATTGTAACCTCTCCCAATACTGCTTGTGCCTGAACATCAGCTAAATATAGTTCACGAGTTAGGTGGGTCTCCCAAATAGAGTCACGCCCAAATTTTTCACCCATAAACATTTGTAGTAGTAATTCTCTGATAGGTTCTAGTGTTGCATATGGCAACATAATTTCCACTCGTCCACTACGGTCACCCATATCAATACGCATGCGGACGAGAACTCCGGCATTGTTACTTTGAGTTATTGTTGCAAAACGTGGGTTAGTTTCGATTCTCTCCAGACGGAAAGTGACAGGTGATAAAGGCCCAAATGAGTCAGACATATCACCAAGAATTACATTTACCATGCGTTCTATTAGTTTTTGCTCAATAACTGTATATGGCCTACCTTCAACACGCATTGCAGAAGTTCCACGACGACCACCTAAAAGGACATCAACGATAGAATAAATTAAGGCACTATCAATTACCATTAATCCATGGTCGTCCCATTCTTCTGCTTTGAAGATTGATAGCATTGCAGGCAGTGGGATAGAGTTTAAATAATCTCCAAAGCGAACGCTCGAAATATGATCTAAGCTAATTTCAACATTATCTGAAGTTAAGTTACGCAAAGATATTGACATTAATCGCACAAGACGATCAAATACAACATCGAGCATTGGTAAGCGTTCATAGTTAACAAGTGCGCTACTAATTAGAGCTTCGATACCAGATTGAGAGCCTTGAGACATGGCATCGTCAAAACCGAGTAAGTTATCGATTTCATTTTGGTCAAGTATACGTCCGTCATCTTCAACGACTGCATTCGGGGCTGAGGCATCAGCCTGAACAGAAGCGTCGGGTTCATCAGCATCACCTTCATCTTCGGCCATGCTTTCCCATTCTTTCATCATTGCCAGCTCTTCAGCTGACATTTCTTCTTCTGTGTTGTCTTCTTCCATCATTGTTGTATTAGTATCTCCTGAAATAATACATCTTTAACTTCAACACCAGGAATTGCACTTGCAACTCTGGATTTAAGTTCAATACGCATACGATAAAGCCCCGCAGAACCCTTCATATCTTCTAAACGCAATTCTCTTAAATAGGTTTGGAAGTGATCTACAATGCGTGGCATACCATCTTCAAGTTTTTTCTTGGTTGCATCATCAGCTACTTCAATTTGAATAGATAGTTTTAAAAATTTTGGTCTACCTGACGTGCTATTAAAATTAACAATTAGGTTTGGAATCTTTAAAAAGACACCAGGGGAATTCTTATCATCGCCTTCGCCATCACCATCTTCATGGTCATCGTCAGATTTCAAGCACTCTTCTGGAATCTCTTCTACTAATTCACCATGTAGATTATCTTCATTTTCAATTTCTTCAAGAATGGCGGCACAATCAAGTTTCTTACCTATTACACTGTCCATTACACCAGAAAAATATAATCCAGCTCCAGTAAGGCATAGCAATAATAGTGGCATAGCAATGAAGAGTATAAGCTTTTTTTTGCTTTTGGCTTTTTTAGGCTCACCTTCTTCGCCCTCTTCACCCTCAGCGGTTTCGCTGTCTTCTAAATTTTCTTCTTCATCATCTAAAATATCATCAGACATTTATTTTTCCTTGAAATTGATAGGTTTTCTCAAGATAAAAGCATAGGTAACAATCACCCACACTAACATGATAACATTTTAGCAGAATTTTGTTAAGAATAACTACAATAATTAAGCTATAAGAGCTAGTTTTTGTTTTATAATATCTAATTGACGATTTAATTGATGCTTGTTTTGCTTAATATCCTCGTTATTTTCAATCATATTAAGTTTTTCAAGAATTATTTCTTGTTCATTCTCTAGTTTCACTTTGTTGATGTCAGAAATATTAATTGCATCTTGAGCTAGCAATGTGCAAGTATTTTCATTCATATCAGTAAAGCCACCAGCAACAAAAATACGTTTAGTTTCATTATTATCGTTAACAATTGTCACTACACCATCTTTTAAGGAAGATAGTATTGGTGCGTGATTAAACAATACCCCAAATTCGCCATCTGTACCTGGTACTGTTACCATTGTAACTTGCTCCGATAGCAGAATTTTTTCTGGTGATACCAGTGAAAAATGAAATGTATTTTCAGACATTTTTTGTCCTTTATTTTCTTAAATTACTCTCCCACATTAATGCGGGAGAGTAGTTATATAAGTTTAAGCGGCTTCTTTTGCCATTTCTTTAGCTTTTTCTATTACTTCTTCAATTGTACCGACCATGTAAAAAGCAGATTCTGGTATATGATCATATTCACCATTCACAATACCTTTAAAGCCTTTAATAGTGTCTTCTAATTGAACAAATACACCAGGTGTCCCTGTAAATATTTCTGCTACATGGAAAGGTTGTGATAGGAAACGTTGAATTTTACGAGCCCGTGCCACAGTTAATTTATCTTCTTCAGATAATTCATCCATTCCAAGAATAGCAATAATATCTTGTAGAGCTTTATAGCTTTGTAGTGTTTCTTGCACTCTACGAGCGATATTGTAATGCT
>JAJFGX010000055.1 GCA_021775895.1 Alphaproteobacteria bacterium
CTTTTGGAAGAACTGGATAATATCCTAACCAATGATGGAAGATGCTATCTTGGCTTTGCATCTTTCGGAGATACAATAGAATTAGAAAAGTTACTTTCAAAATACCCTGTAAACATCTCAATTAAAACTGAAGAAAAATTCGGTGTGAATTGGTATTACATAGAGTTAAAAAAAATATTATAAACTACGGGGCATAGATATGTATATAAAATCCATTTCCTACAGAAATCAAAACTTCTAATAATTAGCAATTAGCTTTAACCTAGAAAAAACATATATTAACTTGACATATGTATAAAATTAGTGCATGTTAAATCTTGAATTCAACAATGAAGTTAGAATTTGGATAAAACAGCTTAATTTATAAGGGTAAAACTATGAAAGAATCACCTTCAGAATACGACACTCAAGAAAGAAGTATTCCAAATCCAGTGCATTATCTAGGAAGTTTCCTTGAGACTGTAGATTGCTTGGGGCTTACTGTCCCAGCAGCTACAATTTTAGCTATAGCAACACCATTTATGGTTTATAATATTAATGAATATCAGCCGCCATTAGATACTGAAGGTACATCTATGGAAGCAAGTGTAATGTCTGACCACAGACAAGCATTTTCTGAACTTAAAACAACAAGAATATTACTTGATAATGCTGTAGCAGAAAATGCTACATATTCGGATCTTGGAGTACTTAGTGATGAGCAAAAAGAAAACACAAGAACTCTAATAAAACAGTTTTCTGAACAGGCTAAAGAGGCAACTTTAGACCTATACCTTCAAGATATTGTAATAGCAGATACAGCTGAAGAAAAAGCTGGTGCTGCGATTAGTGAAGTCAATTTTGATTCCGTACGTCAAGTACTTGTAAGGGAAACTAATGGATATCCAAATATTCAAGATAGCTTAGGCTTAAATAAATTGGTTGCACCAGCAATGCTTGATGAATGCATCATAGATACTACATTTAGCCAATCGAATGAAGAAGTAGATCGCTATCAAGGCATGACAAACCTTAACCAATGCATGAACCAGATGGCACAAAAAATATCAAATGAAGACGATGATAATATACTTATGTCTATAATTTCTGTGCCAACTGCTTTTTTACTAGGAATCACTCTTTTTGGATTTGTTGGTGAAGCATTGGAAAAAACACCAAAACGCATTCAATTAAAACCTAAAAGAAAAACTAATAAATGGTAGCTCTATGCTATAGTCTTTTCAATTTGTTTTTTAAACGAGACATAAGAAACGAAGCCTAGTAAACCTAGGTGAGAAACGAAATAACAACGTGTAAAGACTAAGTGGAATTACTATACTAGCCAAATGTAACACCTTGAGCCAATGGCAGGTCATTAGAGAAGTTAATTGTATTAGTACTGCGACGCATATATGCTTTCCAGCTATCAGAGCCACTTTCACGTCCTCCGCCAGTTTCTTTTTCTCCGCCAAAAGCACCACCAATTTCTGCACCACTAGTGCCTAAATTCACGTTGGCAATTCCGCAATCACTACCCCACGCACTTGTAAATTGTTCTGCCTCACGCATATCATTAGTAAACACGCACGAAGACAGCCCTTGCGGTACGCTATTTTGCATTTCAATTGCCTTGTCAAAATCAGTATATGGCACAACATACATAATTGTAGCAAAGGTCTCATGATGTAAAAGCTCTGAATGCTCTGGCATTTCAACAATAGCAGGGGTGACATAATATGCATCAGGATATTCCTCTGCTAATATACGCTCCCCGCCAAATACTACACCACCATTAATTCTGGCTTTGTCCAAAGCCTCTTGCATTGCATTAAATGCTTGCTCATCAATTAGCGGCCCAAGCAAAGTTTTCTGCTCTAAAGGATTTCCAATTGAAACACTTGCATAGGCTGTCTTCATACGAGTGACAAAGCCATCTAAAATATCTTTATGAGCAATCAAACGACGTTGCGTAGTGCAACGTTGCCCTGCCGTCCCTACTCCACCGAAAACCGTGGCAGCTAAAGCCAAGTCAAGATTAGCGGTTGGAGTTAAAATCATCGCATTATTACCGCCCAGTTCCAAAATAGATTTGCCAAAACGTGCGGCTACAATTGGAGCAATCTCACGTCCCATACGGGTGCTACCTGTTGCACTAATAACTGGCAGGCGTTTATCATTAACCATGATTTCACCGACATCTCTATCCCCAACCACGACAGAACATAGCCCATCAGGAGCTTCGCCAAATTGCTTTAAAGCTTTTTCAAACAACGCCTGACATGCAAGTGCCGTCAATGGAGTTTTTTCAGATGGTTTCCAAACGACTGAATCTCCACAAACAATTGCTAAAGCGGTATTCCAACACCAAACCGCAACTGGGAAATTAAAAGCACTTATCACGCCTATTGCTCCAATAGAATGCCAGTTCTCCTGCATCTTATGTTGTGGTCGTTCAGAGGCTATAGTTAACCCATATAATTGACGAGAAAGCCCCGTTGCAAAATCACAAATATCAATCATTTCTTGCACTTCGCCCATACCTTCTGCAAGAATTTTACCACATTCTAGAGTGACTAGTTTTCCTAGAGGCTCTTTGTACTCACGTAATATATCTCCGAATATTCGAATTAACTCACCACGTTTTGGGGCTGGAATTTTCCTCCAAGCCAAAAAAGCATCATGAGCTTTAGAAATTTTGTTCTCAACATCATCTCTACTATCTGTTTTGACCTCTGCGATTAAACTGCCATCAATAGGACTAAAAACCTTCAAGTCACCATCACTATAGAGTGCTGGATTAACATCAAAATATTCCATTAATTTAAGAGCTGTTTGCTTCATATTATCCTCCATGAAATTAATTAATTCGTTGATAGTTATAGTCTTTTCAATTTGTTTTTACACGAGGCACAAGAGACAACATGTATTATAATACACAAGGAACGCAGTAACAATGTTAATAATTTCCTGTTTCGTCATTGCGAGCATAGCGAAGCAATCTAGTTTCTATGCCAACAACTCTGGATGCACCTCTGGCTGATGCCCTTCTTGCAATGACTAAGACTTCCTTTGTTTAGAAAGCCATAACAATTTAGCCTCTTTCTGAAAAGAATAATGGGCATAATTAACCGCAGAAATAAATCCAGCCATACCATCTAAAAAATGTCTTTTAAGAAAGTAATATTTAATAAAAGCGATAGGAGCTTTAAATAACAGCTTTATAATTGAACCTTTCCTGCCTTGTTCAA
This sequence comes from Alphaproteobacteria bacterium, assembly GCA_021775895.1. Lineage (GTDB taxonomy): Bacteria > Pseudomonadota > Alphaproteobacteria > Micavibrionales > CSBR16-224 > JAJFGX01. The sequence continues at coordinate 3,228 of JAJFGX010000055.1, forward strand.
ACCTATCTTTAGCCGCAAGGCTACTATAAAGATTTTGTTTGGCTATAATATCATCAATATCAGTACCCCAATTATAAATCTTACCTTTTGAAAATACAGTGTTGCCTTCAAGGCTTATTTTTTCATGTACGCTTGTTGTTGGATAATGAGCTTTTGATTTACGAAAAAAACGAAGTTTATCTTGAAATTTTGTATTTTTGTGCGGTTTTTGAGTTCCAAGAAGCACCTCAGAACACAAACAAATCAAACCATTAGCTTTATTATCTTTAACCAAGACTTTAATATCATCTATAAGCTGAGTATCGAATGTTTCATCAGCATCAAGGTTAAAAACCCACTCATTTTTGCATTTATTTTTAGCTAACTCTTTTTGAGCTGAAAACCCTAGCCAGTCCTGATGAATGAAATTAACGTTAGAAAAACTCTCTGCCACTTCTTTTGTTTTATCTACGCTACCACAATCAACGATTACAACCTCTGGAAAATCAGTTAAAAGAGGCAATAAACGCTTTAAGTTTTGCTCTTCATTCTTTGTAATAATGGCAACACTCACGTTTTCTATACTCATAACTTGTATCTTCCTTTACTTAAAACAATTCGCCATTGTATTTTATTCATAGAGCCATCAGCCGTCAATCTTGGCAGTGAAAATAACATATCAACATTAGGAACTTTCAGCCTTTTCTTGGTCGTAACAGAGCTTGTAAAGCCTGCATTTTTAATCATCTCTACATGTGCTTCATTAAACCTCCCATAAGGATAGGCAAAAGACACGCACGGCTTAGATGTTAGGTTCTCCGTTTGTTCTTTTGATTGCACAATCTCTTCCAAAGCTTCCTCATCTGAAATTGTCGTTAGATTAACATGTGATATTGTATGAGCTCCAAATTCAATCAAGCCACTATCTACCATAGTTTTTATTTGCTCCTGATTTAAAAGTTTCATCTTTATATCTGGAGATTTATAAGTTAAATAAATTGTCGCTTTAACCCCTAGTTTTTCTAAGATTGGAAAGGCTTGTGTATAATTATTTTCAAACCCATCATCAAAAGTTATCAAAGCTGTTTTATTAAAGTCACACTCTCCCTGATTAACTTTTTCAGCTAATTCTAAGGCAGTTAAAAAACTATATCCTTGTTTAATCAATAGGTTTAACTGCTGCTCAAAGTGATTTGGGTGTATATTTAACCCATCTTGAGGCTTGTTTGCATCTACCGAATGATACATTAAAATGCGTGGTGCTTGCTTCGCTCCACTAGGCAACCAAAAGGTATATTTTCCTAGCAAAAGCAACAGTCCAGTAATAGCTAATAGAGCCATAATTATCCAAATAAATGTCATGTCATTTCCTCTAATTCTAACCAACGGTTTTCATACCGCTCCAATTTAATTTGCGATGCTGACAAATCTTTAGTTGCCTCGTGAAATGCGTTTGGGTCACTCTGGTAGAAATCATTGTCAGCCAATTTTATTGACAGTATTTCAATAACTTCCTCAAGTTTTTTAATCTTTTCTGGTAAGACCTCTAGCTCATGTTTTAATTTGTATGTAAGCTTTTTTTGTACTGGTTTTTGCTCTGTTACTATTGGTTTTATTGCTTTTTGTTTGATGGACTTCTTTTGTTTTTGTTGCTTGGTCGCATCGGTTTTCTTTGCTAAATAATCACTATAACCACCTATGCAACTTTCTATTTTTCCATCACCTTCAAAAGCAATTATTTTAGTCACTGTTTGGTCTAAAAAATCTCTATCATGTGACACAACAATTAATGTGCCTTTATATTCAGATAAAATCATTTCAAGCATATCCAGCGTATCCATATCAAGATCATTTGTTGGTTCATCAAGTATCAAACAGCCCTTTGGGTTAGCTAATATTCTAGCCAGCATTAAACGGTTTTTTTGCCCGCCAGATAATTGAGACACAGTATCTTGAATCCTAGATGGATCAAATAAAAAGTCTTTTAGATATCCACAAACATGACGTTGCTTTCCCATTACATCAATATAATCACCGCCTGATGGAGAAAGAACTCTTTTCAAAGTATCAGTTGGATTAAGGCAACTACGTTTTTGGTCAAAATACGAGAACTCTAAATCTTTTTTAATTTTCACACGCCCACTATCTGGTTCTAACTCCTTAATCAGCAACTTTAAAAACGTAGTCTTACCAGAGCCATTTTTACCTAAAATACCAATCCTATCATCTCGTTGTATTTTCAAAGAAAACTTGTCTAAAATGTTAATTGTCTTGCCGTTATCTTCAAAAGATTTATTAACATTGTAGAATTCTGCCACAACTTTTGATGTTGCCTCTAAATCTTTCAACGGCTTAATATCAATCTTTGCAACTGCTCTGCGATAAGCTGATTCATCAGCTCTTAACTTATCCCGCATTTCACGCATTTGCTCTAGCCTGCGAATATTACGTTTTCGTCTGGCTTTTACTCCTTTGTTTGACCATTCAACTTCTTGCATTACTGTTTGTTTACGATTTTTTAGCTCTCGCTCCTCTTGCTCCAGCAACATAGTTGACCATTCATTGAAGTGCTTAAAACCTTTAGGAGCAACTTTTAATGCTCCACGATCAAGCCAAAAGACTTGATTGGTAATATTACTTAAAAAAGCACGATCATGGCTAACACATAAAAGAGTGCCACGGTAAGAATTCAAATAAGTTTCCAACCATTGAATTGCCTCTAAATCTAAATGGTTTGTAGGCTCATCTAAAAGTAAAATATCAGGCTCTTCTACCAATGCTCTCGCAAGTCCTGCACGGCGAAGTTGTCCACCAGATAAAAGTGACATTTGTTTATTTACATCAAGCTCCAGAGCCTCTGCCACTATATCAACCTTATACGTATAAAGCTCTTTATCTTCTTCTTTAATCTCACTGAAAATATAGTCAAAAACACTTTGACCTTTTTTAATCTGAATATCTTGTTTTAAATAGCCGATAGTAATGCCAGCCTCTTCCCATCTTTCACCATTATCTAAGTCTTGCACACCAGTGATAATATTCATCAATGTAGATTTGCCAGCTCCATTCTTACCAACCAAAGCAATACGTGAACCTGCATGAATATTAAATGATAGGTTTTCAAAAACAGGAACAGTGCCATACCTGACAGTAGAATCCTTAACTGATAATAAAAGAGGTGGTGGCATTTATAGTAGTTCCTTATACATATTTTCCAGCAACGTAGCCAGAAGACCAAGCCCATTGGAAATTAAATCCGCCAAGATGTCCAGTAACATCGACAACTTCACCAATAAAATAAAGCCCTTTTTGCTTTTTTGCTTCCATTGTCTTAGATGATAGCTCGCTTGTATCCACTCCGCCTATTGTTACCTCTGCCGTCCTGTACCCTTCAGTTCCAGAAGGCTTAACATGCCAATTATTTATAGTGTCCGCAAGCACCATAAGTTTTTTATCTGATAAATCAGCTATACGACCGCTTATATCTTTATCCTCACAAATACTCTGCGCTAAACGCTTTGGTAAAATACTAAACAATATAGTTTGTATATCATGTTTTGGCTGATTTTGTTTTTGGTTTTTAAGCACAGTTAAAACTTCAATATCTGGGGCAAGATTAATAATTATCTCTTCTCCTTCTTGCCAATATGATGAAATTTGCAGGATAGCAGGGCCACTAAGCCCTCTATGTGTAAATAGCAAAGCTTCAGAAAAACTTGTTTTCTTATAGCTAACCAAAGCATCAACCGATACACCAGCTAGATTTTTACATTGTTCTAATAATTTATCATTAAAAGTTAAAGGTACTAAACCTGCCCTAGTATCCAAAACATTCAGCCCAAATTGCTTTGCTATATCATAGCCAAATTTGCTTGCTCCAATTTTTGGAATAGATAGCCCGCCTGTTGCAATCACCAAAGAATCACAAGTTACATCACATCGATTAGTTTTAACTTGATATTTTCCATCTATAAATTCAATATTTTTAATAGAAGTTTCTATTTCTATTTTGACATTTGCCCCATCACATTCTTTCAATAACATATCAATAATATTTTTAGATGAACTATCACAAAATAGTTGCCCTAATTTCTTTTCATGATGCTCTATACCATGTTTATTAATTAATGAAATAAAATCAGCTTGCGTAAATTGCATCAATGCTGACTTACAAAAATGCTCATTCTTAGATAAGAATGCTTTATAATCGGTATAAAGATTTGTAAAATTACAACGACCGCCGCCAGATATACGTATTTTCTCTGCTATTTTCTTTGCGTGATCAATTAAATAGACACTTCGCCCCCGTTTGCCAGCTTCAATGGCACACATCATTCCAGCTGCCCCAGCACCAATAATAATTACATCATATACAGAATTCATTTTATTATAGGTACTATTTTCCAGCAATTTTTACATCGTTAATGCGAGTGGTTGGTGCTGCAAATACAAGTTTTGTATGCGGCAGTTTAGGAGTATCATTAGCCAAAGAGACACTCATAAACATTTCTTTTAAATTGCCTGAAACAACGAAGCCAGAGACAGCATCATCAGTAATTTTGCCGTCCTTAATTAGTACTCCATGAGCTTGACGAGAAAAAGTGCCATCATTAATGTTTACAGAACCTCCATTAAAACTTTTAATGTAAATTCCATCTTTAATATCATCAATAAGCTCATCTTTGCTTACAGAGCCTCCACTAACAATAACATTAGTAACTCCAGAATTACGACCAATTGGCTCTATACCTAATTTTCTTGCTTCTATTAAACCAGCATTAAAATGTTGCAATACACCATTTTTCACAAAAGTAACTTTTTTTGTTTCTACCCCAGAGCTATCAATTAGTTGTGAAGAAAAACCTCTAGCAATTCTTGGCTCATCATCAATAGTTACCTCACTACTCATTACTTGTTTACCAAGTTTATCATGAAGAAAAGTTGTACCTTGATGTACGGCTGTGCCATCAATGGCTGAAAAAACAGATAGGAAAAAGCTTGCCGCTGCCGCACGAGATAAGACAATAGTAGTATCTCCAGTATCTGGCAAAGAAGAATTTAATTTAGATACGGTATTTTTTATAGCACCAGCACCAATAGTTTCAGGTTTAGCCATATCAGAGAAATGTCTTGTGCGGCTATAGCTATTACCACGTTGCATTCCCTTTTCATCTTCTGCAATGGTAGTAATCAGTGCCATATATGAAGTCTGATCAGTACGGTAATCTAGACCGTTAGTCGCAAGCACTAAACTATGCCTTTTATCCCTAGAAACACCAGTTCTAACAATAGTTTTAACGCCACCCTTTTCAACTACTGCAGATTCTATTTTTGCCCCATAATCCAGCATCTCTTGTTCTGATGGTATATTTTTATCATATAAATCAAGGTCGATATTTTCTTGCTGCGCTACCTTTTCAGATTCAAGTAAGCGTTTATCCTGATTTTCTGGAACAAGGTGAATTACCTGCATAGCCTGATCAATTGATTTATAAAGCATATCTATATCAGAGAAATCTTTTTGAAAGTGCATACTACGATCTCCAGAATAAAGAGTGATACCGACAAAAGAAGCGGCACCAGACAAAGTACTAATAATTTTGCCTTCACTTATAGTATTATCTTGCTCTTCAAATTCAGCTATAGAAATACGTACATCAGTTATATTATATTTTTCACCTTTATCAATCGCATATGATATAAGCTTTTCTGCCACTGGTCTGGCTTTATCATCAAAATCTTTTTTTGCATCTGTCATTTTACGCTCCAATAAAATCAAATAATTATAATTTATTTAGTACCACCAACAGTCATGTTTGAAACACGAATAGTTGGCTGACCACAACCAACAGTGACTGATTGTCCACTTTTTCCACACATACCAGCTGCTTTTTCTATTTCAAGATCA
>JAJFGX010000056.1 GCA_021775895.1 Alphaproteobacteria bacterium
TAATGTAGATATTCAGGTACGTTTATCAAGGAAAGGAAGCTCTCTTTCAGAACTTGCGGCCGAATTATTGCCTAAGATAGATAATGTTTTAAAAGAGGTGTCTCCTTCGTGGGTTTTTGTTCATGGAGATACAACAACAACCATGATTGGAGCTATGGCTGCTTACTATCAACAGATTAATATTGCGCATGTTGAATCTGGTTTGAGGACGCAAAATAAATACTCCCCCTTCCCAGAAGAAATGAATAGATGTTTGGTAGCGCAAATGGCGGATTTGCATTTTACTCCAACCGAGGGAGATATGCAGAATTTGCTAGATGAAGGTTGTTCTAAAGAAACTATTCACGTTACTGGAAATACTATTGTTGATGCTGTTGATGTCGGATTAAATATGCCTGATACGAAAAATATATCATCTTTATTAAATCCAGATTTAAAAACAGTATTAGTAACATCACATAGAAGAGAAACTAAGGATGATGCTCTGGTTGACATATGTTTGGCTTTAAAGGAACTAATTGCAGTGCAAAGCAACGTACAGGTTATTTTTATTGAGCCAATGTTGAGCTATAAAAAGAAAATAATTCAAAAATATCTTGGGGGGACTGATAGAACACAGATTATTGCTCCAATGTCATACCCAGATTTTATTAAATTAATGCAGTCTTCTTATGTGATTTTGAGCGACTCTGGGGGCATACAGGAAGAAGCTCACTATTTAAATATCCACCTACTTATTTTAAGAGAAAATACAGAGCGACCAGTTGTTCTTGAGAATAAAGATTGCATTTTGATTGGAACAAAAAAAGAAGATATTTTGAAAGAGCTGGATAGGCTAATAAAGCAAATAGATATTTTGACCGATGAGGTGAGGCCTAGAAGTAAAAGAAAGGCTCCAAGTCAAACAATCTTCAAGTCATTTAGGAAACATTTAGCAAGTCTTGAGGGGCGAAATTTATAGTAATTTTGTATTTATTTTACACATTATCTTACACATACATTCAAAATTAACAATATAATTATTATATATCAATACCTTATAACTACGACTATTCATCTCATAACCCGAAGGTCATAAGTTCAAAGCAAACTTATTTTTTGGTACAGTAAAAGAGATTTTATTTAACCATTCTAGTTTCGTTCCTAGGATATGTCCACGGCCATACTTTGGCCCTCTGGACTTATGCCCCATAAGATTGTCAATAATCTCTTCAGGGGCTTGTATGTCACGTAGTCGGTCTTTGAATGTATGACGTAGAGAGTAAAGTGAATGAGCTTTCGTTAGGTTTAGCTCATGGTGCCTTAGGTACTTGTTAATTTGCGTTGAGGCACTATCTGCGCTGGAATAGCGATTGAGCCCTTTAGGGAAGTGTTGTACCGCATATAAAGCTACACCAACTAGCGGTATTTGACGATCGGATTGAGTAGTCTTCAAAGAGCTTTTTTCATTGCTACGAATGTGAATAAATGGAATGTCAGTATCTAGCCTGATGTCCTCTGGCTGTAAACCTGTTATTTCAGCTACTCGTGCTCCTGTATCTGCCATCATGTAAATTAATGCTCTGGATTCTTCATTTAGTCCATCAAGAGCATTACTATTGATTAGTGTGGATTGTACGTAATCTGCTTCAAAAGATTGACGACTATTATTGCTAGGCTTTAATTTAATTTTACTAAACAGTGTTTCAACATCAATTAATGGTTCTATATCAGAAGCCACAAATACTATATCCAGAATATCTTTAATATGTCGAAAGTTCTTATTGGCACTATCTGTTTGAAGCTCTTCTTCAATGATGCGCTCTAGCCACCACTCTTGAAAAGCAAGGATATCTTTACGTGTGATCTCAGTAATATTTTTATCTCCAAGCGCATTGATGAAATTTTCTAAGGCAAGGCGACGTGGGTTTTCCCATTTGCGTATTTGATACTCAGTTTTCTCAAGTAAACGATCCGCACATCTAGGACGATAAATATCAAATGCCTGACTCAATAAGATTTGTGGTTCTTCAATTGTACCAGTTAAGGCATTTCTGGATATTTTCTTCTCTTGTGAGGTTTTTTGTGTGTTTTCTAATGCAAGCATTCTATCAACTAATTCACCAACACCTGCATTATCCGCTATGTCAGTTATATCCCGATAAACAAAGCCATGTATCCGTGCTGTTTGTACAGCTTTTTTATAAAGATTGTTCTGTTGTGATGAACTTTCAGGTATAGCTACTAAGTCACGCCAAAATTTTTCAATCGTATCATTTTGGAAAATAGCTCGTTTACGCGCAATATCTTTATCTTTTGTTTTAAGTGATATTTTTATATGTCTTCTAGAATCATATGGAGAAAGATGTTTAGGAACTCGCCTAAAGTAATAGTAGTGTCCATTACGCTGTGTTAAATAATCAGACATGAGTTTTGTTATCCTAAAATTGATGTACGCCTCAAAGTATACCACTATGTACACCTACTTGTACACCAAAATAACAAGCCATGCATTGTTGAATCTAGCCATAAACAACAAAAGCCCTTGGATTTCAAGGGCTTGGTGTCATTTTATTTCTTTATATTTTAGGAAAAGATGGCTCCCCGGGTCGGATTCGAACCAACGGCCAATTGATTAACAGTCAACTGCTCTACCACTGAGCTACCAGGGAATATTCATCTTGTATAGTAATTAACAAAGTTATTCTAGGCTGTCAATTTTAAACTTATAAAAAATGCTTTTTATCTGTCTTATAAAGCTTATTCAGCCTCAATTGCTTTGTGAGCTAATTCAGCACAACGATCTAATTCTAAATCAAGTCTAGTTTTTGAGATATCTGGCAGGTCAGCTGTTACTTTCATCATTACGTCATGAAAACTTGGCTCTCCAACATCAAAAATGACTAGTTGTTCAGCGTAGCTTTCGGCCTCATCACCTTCTAAACCAAGGTTCTCTGCTGCCCATAGTCCGAATAATTTTGTAGTTTTTGCGTTAGTCTTAAAGATTAACTCTTGATCATGTTTAAATTTGTTTTCAAAAGCATCTTGTCTTTTTTGGAAAGTTTGCATTGTATTTAACCCTTTACTAATTATTTAATTAACTTCGTATATTTTAATATATAACAAAATAATATTAACGCAAAATTATATTTTATTTGGGAGCTAGGCGGATCGAACCATCTAAACGTATGGTTTCACCATTTAGCATCGTATTCTCACAAATATGCTGAATTAAAGAAGCAAACTCTGAAGCTTTACCAAGACGCTTAGGAAATATTGTCGTTGCAATTAGACTCTCTTTAACTTCTTCGGACATACCTGCCAGCATTGGTGTTTCCATTAATCCCGGAGCAACTGTCATGATACGAATCCCAAAACGTGCAACCTCCCTTGCAATTGGCAATGTCATTGCGACAAGTCCACCTTTTGAGGCAGAATAAGCTGCCTGCCCTATTTGTCCATCAAAAGCCGCAACTGAAGCTGTATTGATAATAACTCCACGCTCATTATCATTATTTAGTGGTTCTGCTTTGCTCATCATCATGGCTGATAATCGTAGAATGTTAAAACTTCCGATTAAATTTACAGCAATTGTTTTTTCAAATAATTCTAAATCATGTGGTGCTTCTCTACCAACAACCCTTGAGGCTGGGCATATTCCAGCACAATTTACCACAATTCTTGGCGTGCCAAATTCTGATTGAACAGCTTCCAATACCGATTCAACAGAATTGCTGTCGGAAACATCACAAGCAAATGCTTTACCTTTAATTTCACTGGCAATATTTTCTGCACCTTCTAGATTAAAATCTACAACTGCAACTTTTGCCCCCAGTTTTGCCAGATGCTTTGCTGTTTCTGCCCCCATACCAGAAGCTCCGCCTGTTACTAGTGCAATTTGTCCTGAAATATCCATATATAAATTCTCCTTAAATTATAATAAACAATATCTGAGTTATCTAGCAAGTAATACATGGTAGAAATGGTATGTTCCTGCAGGTGGTTGGGTATCACCTTCCATACAAACAGATAATAAACCATCATTTGCAGCACCATACCATGGAGCTGAATCCTCAGTATAAGTGCCTACAAATTTTAAATTACTAGTATTCCACATACTACCGAAATCTTGAGGTGGATTGCCACCAGGGTTTACTATTCCTAACTTATTATTTAGGTGTATACACATTTCTTTTGATATCCATGGCAGGAAAATAAGTAGCTCTTGATTTGACAAATCACTGTCGTTCCAACAATTAAAGTCTACACCTTTACCGACACCTGCTATACAACTCTGCCCTGTAAATAAAAACTCCTTATAATTAGATGGTAATGGTGATATTGTTGCTAACCATTCATCTTTAGGCTTTTTATAAGACATTCCACCACCATTAATATCAAATACATCACATGATTTATCTGTTGGAGAGGTTGGGTTAACATAGCCACCAACTTGAGGCTGCGCAAAATTAATATCAGTGTCAGAGCAATCATTTATAATGCGCATTCTCATAATTGCGGTTCTAATTTCTGTTACATAATCAATAATCTGTGCGGCTTCTAATACAAGCTTCTCTTTGTTTATACCACCACCACCAGAACTATTTGTCACAGCATAAGATAATGCAGCAAAAAGCACTACAGCAATTAAAATTAAAAATAAGGCGTTTCCTTTTTCTTTTCTGTGTTCTTTGCTTATCATTACAAACCTTCCAGATGGTACTATATAGTTATTATACATGTATTGCTATTATAATAAAAAATATAGGGGCTGACACCTAATAAAGTTCTTTTAGTAACTTTTTCAAGTCTTCAACCAACTCTTTTTGTGAACCCATATTAAACCTCCATTCACACTCTTTCAAGAATAAATTAAAATTGTTTTTTGGTACTCCATTAAATTTTCTCATATGACGTTTGGCTTGGTTCCAAAAGTTCTCTATTCCATTAATATGATTGCTTTTCTCGG
>JAJFGX010000057.1 GCA_021775895.1 Alphaproteobacteria bacterium
AGCCATTCAATTTATTGAAGATGGAGGCCCTACATCTCACCCTATTCGACCTGATGTAGTAGAAGAATTCGATAATATATATACAGGTACAATATACCAAAAAGGGTCTCATGTTTTAGGTATGATGCGTACATTAATGGGAGAAAATACTTGGCGTAAGGCAACTGATGACTATTTCTCAAGTTTTGATGGGAAAGCAGTGACTTGCGATGATTTTATTGATGTAATGGAAGAAAACTCACCTTCATGGATTGATTTTACACAGTTTAAATTATGGTATGAACAATCTGGCACACCCGAAATTAGCTATGATATTAAGTATGACAAGGAAAATAAGACTTGCACCTTAACCTTAGAACAAAACACCCCTCCAACGTTAGGGCAAGAAGAAAAGAAGCCTATGTATATGCCAATATCTATAGGTCTAATTGGAGAAGATGGCAAAGATATCCCACTTAGAAGCGCTTTTGATAGCTCAATGGGTGACACTAATAAAGTTCTACATTTTAAAGAGCAGAAACAGTCTTTTGAATTTATCGGCATAGAAGGCCCTGTAGTTCCATCTATACTGCGAGGTTTTTCAGCACCAGTGCGTATTGTAACCAAAGCACCTGAAGATGAGCTTTTATTCCGTATGCAACATGATAGTGATGGCTATAACCGTTTTGAGGCCGCTCAAGCATATATGACTAAAGTCTTGATAGACATGACGAATGATATTCATGCGGGCAAAAAAGCTGAAGTTCCAAAAAAACTACAAGATGCTTTTGGTGAAATTCTACGTGTAGATGCACAAGGTAATGACAGAGCATTTGCTGCAGAAATGATGCGATTGCCATCATACGGTATTTTAATTCAAGAAATGGACATTGTTGACCCTGATGCTGTAATGGAAGCAAAGGAGACTATGAAGAAAGCATTGTTAGATATTCATCAAGCTAATTTTGCAGAGGTTTACAGGTCTTTAGTTGTGCCTGCTAATGAAGATTATGATCTCTCACCTGCTCAAGTAGGACGCAGGTCTTTACGTAACTTAGTCTTATCATACTTGATGGCTGATAAATCCGATAATGCAACACAAATTGCTAACTTACAGTATAAACAAGCTAGCAATATGACTGAGCGTTTAGGTGCTTTGTCTGCTTTAACTGAGGTAGATAGCCCAGAGACAACAGCAGCTTTGGAAAATTTCTATGAACGTTATAAAAATGATACAAATGTAATGGATGCATGGTTATCTGTACAGGCTAGTATGGAACATGGAGATGGTGTTGAGCGAGCTAAGAAGCTAATGGAACATGAAGTATTTAATATTAAAAATCCAAATAAGCTACGCTCGGTTATTGGTGGTTTTATATCAAGCCCAAAACAGTTCCATCGCAAAGATGGCGAAGGCTACAAATTTGTTGCTGATATTGTGATTAAAATGAATGAAATTAATCCTCGTATGGGCGCAGGTTTAGTCAAGCCATTACTAGAATGGAAGCGGTATGATGCAGAGCGTCAGAAATTAATGCTAGATCAATTAGATAGAATCAAATCTATCCCTGATTTAAATAGCGGAATTAAAGAGCTTGTTGGCAAATCACTGTCTCAAATAAAAGATACGGCTGAAGAGCAAAATGTTAAACCTAAACAGCAAGCTAATATATAAGCAGAGAGCTTAACGCTTGCACATTGCTAAAATAGAAGCATTATAAGCAAAAAGAGTATTTATTGACTATATTATTAAAAAAACTATCAACCTTAGTTACTATGTGTAAAAACAATTATTATTTTTTGCACAACAGCATCTTATATTTTCATGCTAAAAAGTCCTTTAGAAATTTTTTAGGGCTTAAATATCTAAAATAATATACGTGATTCTTGTGAAAAGTGGTGTGGCAAAGAGGATGCCAGCCCCTCGCCTCGTGATTGCAAATTAGAAGCGGAGCTCTTTTATGGTATTCTAGAAAAATATAAATTCTTTTACAACTAGCTGAAATTAAAACTTTATTTGAAATTATAGTTTTACGGTGTCTTACACAACCATATGGAATTTTATCTCAAAAGCTTATTATATCATTATTATTGGCTATTAATTAAGCTTTGCTATAAAATTGCTGACGGAGGGTTGCAATGAAAAATTTGACACGAGTTGTAGAGACATTCCCGTCTATTCAAGTCCCGAACAAAGCAAGAGGCTTGCCTATTGAAGTGTCTTTGATTGCACAGTTGGGACATGGCGCTGGTAATAAATTATTTGAAAACGTAGTCTCTAAGCAAAAAGGGCATGAAATTTTGTTGATCAGTTAGATGAGCCATCTGTAAAATTGGGCGACGCAAACATATATTTGGATGACCCTTCTTCTTTATACTCTTTCGTTGTTGGCCCTAGAGGACATCCATTTCATCGTCATGCAGGGAACCGGTTTTTTACAGCGATATCAGGAAGTGGTGGGGCGCAGCTAAGATTTTCAACCGCTCCACTCAAAAAAATCACCAAAGACCCAAACAGCTTTTTAGAATCATTGCACTTTATCAATATTCCAGCTGACTGTTTATTTACTGTACGTTTTGGTGGGGGAACTTGGCATCAATTTATACCTCTTTCTCGTAATTCCTTACACCCTGCATTTTTTGCGCTTTCGTATCATGCAAATGAGCTGGGTTGTTATTTGTCAGAAGAACTAAAGGAAAAAGTGTTGGCCAATGAAGCAACAATTCCTGCACTTACAGAACTTCTTCCTTCTAATGTCAATGTATTGTTGCAATCTAAGGATTTTCAGGCGCAAGCAGTACCAACGACAACTCTTTCTTTGGATGCTCCAGCAGGGACACTACACCGTGCTGTATGCGATACTATACGATGTAGTGTAGGTACAATCCGTGGTTTATTTGGAGAATGAGGTAGTGCATCTGGATTTATATCTCAAGCAAGTTTAACAGGTAAAATTAAAGAGCTACCCTACTTACCAAAGCATTCTTTGTTGCAAGAGCATCTAGTAGATACGCCTGTGCACCATGAAGATACTTTTATTTTATCTATTACAGGCTCTGATTATAGTAAAATGCATGCTTCCCGATTATTGGAGTCTACTCTTGAAGGATTTATGCTTAATGCTCCCAAAGGTGTATCCAGAATAATGTTCTTGCGTAATATATTAGTAAAGCCACTAGGTTTAAGAACCTCACCTTTAGGGTGTCCTGTTTCGTCTTTATTATCAGAGGACGCAAGTAATCTTTTTGCAGATCAATACCCTGTTTTGAGTCAAAGAGTTAATGATACAAATACATTCGCGCAGGTTGTTCTTGGTGCGGATGATAAGCATTTAAAGTTTAGGGCATGTGTGAGCGCAGAAATAATTGATAACGATAACATTGAATTTACACTAGGTAATCGTGTTCATTGTAATAACCTGTTCGGTAGATTTTATATGCATTTGATTAACTATGTTCACCGTCATTATATTTCGCCTACGATGTTACGTAGGGCTGTAGACTATGTAGTTCTGCAAGAGAATTTAAACATAAAATAACACATATTTTGAGAATAATTTTTATACCACAGCTTGCATGCTTTAAGTCTAAACTCATTAACCCAAATGAATAAAAGAAAAAGCGCCACAAGAAATCACTAACACCTGACACACTAGAGGAAAAAAATTAAGCACGTAAATACCATGAAGTATCGCACAAAAGCCATTTAAACGTTTTTAAAGGCTTCAGACGCTAAAATATTATATATATGATTCTTGTGAAAAGTGGTGCCGCAAAGAGGATTCGAACCCCTGGCCTGATGATTACAAATCAACTGCTCTACCAACTGAGCTATTGCGGCATTATAATTATAAGTAAATATAATTGTAGCGAGCATACACACCTTAAACCTTTCTTTCAATACTTTTTTTTAAAAAATATTATATTTCTAAAATTGTATTTTTTTTTGTTATCTTTTAGAATAGGAAGTTAGGCTTATAGCTTAATATAAAACATATATTAAAAAAATGGATAATAAATATGGCTCAACAAAAAGGCCCCAATGAAGATCTGATGCTGGCAGCCTTAATTGCTTTTGTTGTTGGCTTATTATCTTTTTTAATTTGGTATGCTTTTGATACTGAACTTAAAAATGCTCTGCGAATATTAAGATTAGTAGAAATAAAAGCAGCTATTTTTGTTCTTGGCAGTGATTATGCCGTTAACCACCCTACTTTTGGACTTCAGAAACTTGGCGTATGGGATAGATTCTTAAGCAATGTAGACCCTGACAATCTAACAGGGCGTGACATTGAAGCTATGAGTTTTATTGCTCTTGCAACAGTTAAATATGTATTCGTAGGCTTTCTTGGCTTAGCTTGTGTCTGGGTGCTTTTAAAAGGGCCAGGAACTAAATATAAGCGCCGTATGGGAATTGAAGGCATTTTATCAGAGCAAGCAAAAAACTTTCCTGTAATAGCACCTTTTATTAAATTTAATCCGGCAAAATTAAAAGCAAGAGCCCCTGGAGACCCTGTTCCTAAAAGTCTTCCTGTGTTTTCAGAAGCACTGGGACCAGAAGAGTGGATAGCGTATCATGAGCTTGAATATAAAAATAAAAAACTATTAAACCGTGACAAAGCATTTCATGCTTTATACGAACAACTAGGGCCTAGATGGCAAGGTGCAGATAAGCTACCAATGCACCGTAAAGCTATCTATGCAGCTTGTGCTTTGAAACATGCCCGCAAAAGAAAAGAAAGTGATGGCTTATTAAATGAACTAGCCTCATCATGGACGCAAGAAGGCGGTTTAAAAATATCACCTGCTACAAAAAATAAAATTAACAAAATAATACGAGACCCAAAAATCGGTGGCATGCTTACCAAATATACAAATAAACATGCATTTCAAACCACTGCCTTATTACGTGCTGTACAGCGTGCTCGTGATGAAGGTGGCGTGCTTTCAGCTTCTCAATTTGTTTGGTTGCGTGGTCATGACAGAACACTTTGGTACCCTTTGAATAACTTAGGTCGTAAATCATATCATGCGGAAGCTATGGGGGCGATAACACACTACGTTTATGAACTTATTGCAGGGCAAAAAATACCATCACCAAAATTTGATGATGCAATTAACATTATGGAAGAGTTTGTAGGTGGCAAATTAGGTAGGCCTATACCAAAAAAGTCAAAAAAATAAACTTTATAATAACTTAAGGGAAATAGATAATTCCATCTTCATGTTCTTGTGGTTTAACTATGCGTTTTTCGTTATAAGTCGGCTTAACCTTTACTTTATGCTCTTCTTTTTTCTCTACTAAAGGATTATCTACTTTTTCTTCTTCATTGTGTATCCCTGGAACTATTGATTCTCTTAATAAAATAATACTAATTCTACGGTTACGAGGAGAATTAGGCTCATCTATTAATAAATGCTCCCTATCTGCCTTCCCCATTACATTTTCAATGCGTTTAATATCTAAAGTAGATTCAAGCATAACACGGCGACTAGCATTTGCTCTATCTGCAGATAACTCCCAATTTGTATATTTTGCACCTGTTCCATATGGTCTTGAATCTGTATGACCTCTAATTGAAATCATATTAGGCATGTCCATAATAACTTTAGTTACAAGCTTCAATAATAAACGAGCGTCTTCTAGTGGTAGGATTCCACCTAAGGGAAACATTGGCTTTCCCTCTTGGTCAATAATTTGTATTCTTAACCCTTCTGGAGTTTGATCTATTAAAAGGTTTTGTGCCAAAGCTTTTAAATCATCTTGAGATGCGATAGCTTGCCTCAAGCTTTCTTCTGCCGATTTAAAACGCTCCTCATCACGACGTTCCATCTCTTTAACTAATTCAGCATCAGATGATTCATTTAAATCACCATCTACTTCTGTTCTGGCTGAACGATTACTTGCCGTTAAAGCACCTGGATGAGCCACCAATGGAGTTTTATTACTTGTCATTGCCCCATCTTCAGATATTGTTAAGCCTCCCAAGACACCACCACTACCACTTTGAGAAACAGCGACTCTAGGATCTGCTGGTGAAAAATAAGATGAAATCAAAGCTTTTTGTTCGTCTGTACTAACATTAAGCAACCATAATAAAAGAAAAAATGCCATCATCGCAGTCACAAAGTCAGCGTAAGCAACTTTCCATGCTCCACCATGGTGACCGCCAGCATTTTTCTTAACTTTTTTTATGATTATTGGTGCTTTTTCGTCATCAGCCACAATATATTAGCTCCTCACTTAAATTATGTTGGAATTGTAACTGCTTGGGTAGCCTCTTCGACCTCAAGAAATGTAGGTCTTGCATCATGCAACAAGACTTTTCTTCCAAACTCAACCGCTACCTGAGGTGCTGCACCTTGAAGGAAAGCAAGTATACATATTTTTATACAGCTAAAATATTTCATTTCAGCATCATTGCGTTCTTTAATAGCATTTGCAACAGGTGCTATAAATCCATACGACATCCAAACACCAAGAAAAGTTCCAACCAAAGCACCACCAATCATCTTACCTAAAACTTCAGGTGGTTCAGAAATAGAGCCCATCGTATGAATAACCCCTAATACAGCCGCAACAATACCTAAAGCTGGCATACCATCTGCCATTATTTGCACAGCATGAGAGCTATGGTCTTTTTCTTCACGCATAGTATCAATTTCCTCATCCATTAAGGCCTCTAGCTCATGTGGATTTTCAGAACCCAAAGAAATAATACGCAAATAATCAGTTAAAAATACAACGGAATGATGATCACCACTGAAACTAGGAAACTGCTGAAAGATTTCACTTTCCTCTGGAGTTTCAATATGTTGCTCCAACGCAAGCCAGCCCTTTGTTCTTGCCATTTTAAAGACGGTAAACAACATGCTTAGCAATTCAAGGTACTCTTGTTTACTATACTTGTCCTTTTTAAATATGTTTTTTACATCAGCTAGCGATGCTTTAATAACGTGAGGTGAATTGGCAATTAAATAGGCCATCATTGCAGAACCAAGAATAATCAAAACCTCGAGAGGTTGATAAAGAACCATTAAATGACCACCGGCCAACGCATAACCACCGATAGTACATGCAACAACCCCAACATTTCCGATAATTTTTAGCATAGTGACTTATTTACTCTTTGAAATTAGAATTATTATAAACAAATAGTACAGTCTAGTATGACTCAGCTAGAAGACAACTGCAACGTTTAATCTTGGGCAAATACAGATAACAGTATTTTATTAATCAATTCAGCTGTTTTACCGTCTTTGTCATTGTGGGGATTGTATTCAACTATTTCAATACCACAAAAAAGTGGATGAGAGGACAATCCTCTAATGGCTGGCAAAACATCGCTTGCTTTTAAGCCATTCTTTTCATTAGTACCAACCCCTGGTGCATCATCTGGGTCAAAGCCATCTAAATCAATAGATAAGCCAAAACCCTTAGTATTTGCTGTTGCTATTTCTAATGATTTTATAAACAATGATTCAAAGCCATGTTTTTCTATATCAGGCATCTTATATATATGTGCACTATGACGTTGCATAAATTCATCTTCACCTTGTTCATAGCTTCTTGCACCTAAGAGACTAAAATGCTTTAAATCAATTTTTGGTCTATCATCTATGAACTTTGCTAAATCTGAAACGCCCTCACCTGCAAGACAGGCAACAGGCATACCATGCCACCACCCTCCCCACTTTCCTTGATGTGCAGTATCTGGAGTATGAGCATCCATATGAGCATCTAACCATATAAGGCCAAACTCTTTAAAACTATTATTAGCTGCGATAACGCTAGACCATGTGCCAACAGCAGCTGTATGGTCTCCACCAATCACAACTGGAATATGGTTGTTATCAATGGAATGGGCAACAGCTGTAGCCAACCTCTCTGATGCCTCAACTACCAAAGGCAGGCTAGTTTCCTTATCTGTTAACTCATCTCTTTTTTTAATTGATTTTATATTTAAAGCTGCGTGCCATCTAACGCTATGCCCTATTTTTTCAAGATTTGAGCATATCAAGTTAGCGTCGAGAGCGTCAGGGCCATCTTCACAACCGTAATCTTGGCAACCCCAACCACAATCATAGCCAATAATCTCAATATTTTGGGACATATCTTTAGTCTCTATCTATTTATATTTTATTTATGAATTAGATATAACAAGTTTTCACAACTCTGTCACCTTGAAATTAACAGCACCTTAAGAAAATAATAATATTTGCAAAATTATGATGCCATTAAACGTTCTATAATTTCATCATCAATATCAAAATTAGCAGAAATAGATTGAACGTCATCACAATCCTCTAATATTTCTATCAATCGCATCATAGTTTCAGCTTGTTTTTCATTTAATGCCACCGTATTTT
>JAJFGX010000058.1 GCA_021775895.1 Alphaproteobacteria bacterium
CCTATATTTTGTGCATTAATATGTGTAGGTATTTTAATTGCATATGCTGTATTAATTTATACTAATAATCAATATAAGAAAAACCTTACAACCTCCCTTGAAAACTCATTCTTAACCAATGTTATTATTGAAGATTTTCAATACTCGCCTATATCTAAATCCCTACATATAAAGAACCTTGCTATATACCATAAAAACACAAAAAACATTGCTATTGCCGTGAAGGATATTCGAGCCTCTATACCAAATATCAAACAACAACCTTTAAATATATTAGACATTAAAATTACTGGTTTAGAGCTTCACACACACCTACACAATGGAGATGATCTAAAAGCAATTCTAAAAACTCCAATAAAACGATTAGAATCAAATAAGAATTTAGAACTGCCAATTATCATTAATAACATTAATATCGCAGAATCTGTATTACTTGCCCCTGCTATTAAAACAAAAGAAAACAATCAAGAATATATAAGTTTTATAATACCAGAGATATCTATTGATGATATAAACGACACTGAATACACAAAGATTTTATCTGAAGTAGCGTCCGCTCTGTCGAGCAATATTAAATATAAAATGCTAAAACATAATCTATCATACAAGGTTTTAGAGAACTCAACTTATAAATACTTAGAAAATATTCTAGAGTAAATGCATAGCTTTAAAGCTTGTATGTCCCGATTTTGATATAATTAAATGATCATGCACAACGACATCAACAGTCTTTAATGCCTTAACTATTTCTTGTGTCATTTCAATATCACCATTACTTGGGCTAGGGTCACCGCTTGGGTGATTATGGACTAAAATAACTGCCGTTGCACCAATTTCCAATGCTCTTTTTACCACTTCTCTAGGGTAAACTGGCGTATGGTCAACCGTTCCTTTTTGTTGAATTTCATCTCGTAAGAGCTTGTTTTTACGATTTAAAAACAAGATGCGAAATTGTTCTATTGGCTCATGAGCCATCGAGGCATGACAATAATCTATTAAACTTTGCCATGATGCTAATATAGGAGATTCTTCTACCTCCTCACGCAAAAGCCGATGCCCAGACACATAAACAGCCTTTAATAAAGTTGCTGTATTATCACTAACGCCCTTGACCTCTTTTAAAGCACTTGTCGTTGCCGATACAACATTAGCAAAGCTACCAAAATGACTAATCAATTTTTTTGCTAAAGGCTTTACATCTCGCCTTGGTATTGCAGAAAACAATAATATCTCTAACAATTCATAGTCAGGTATACCCTGCCCTTCGGTTTCTAAAAACCTAGCCCGCAGACGATCCCTATGCCCTAAATGTTCTTTTGGAGTTTTTGGTAATAATACTTTTTCTTGCAATGCTATATATCTCTATAAGGTGGGCAAGTATGCCCTTGAGGTGACAATGTAAATATCTCATACCCATCTTCAGTTACAGCTAAACTATGTTCAAATTGAGCTGACAAAGACTTATCTTTTGTAACCGCTGTCCAACCATCATCAAGAATTTTTACATCAAATTTTCCAGTATTAATCATTGGCTCAATGGTAAAAAACATACCTTTTTTCAAAATAACTCCTGTGTTTGGTTCACCGTAATGTAAAACCGACGGAGCAGTGTGAAAAGTAGTGCCAATTCCATGTCCACAAAAATCCCTTACAACTGAAAAACGTTTGGACTCTGCAAATGTTTGAATAGCATGCCCGACATCGCCAAGTGTTGCCCCTGGTTTCACGCACTCAATACCACGCATCATCGCCTCATAAGTTGCTTCAACCAACAAACGAGCCTTAACAGGTATTTTTTCACCACAATAAAACATACGACTAGTATCTCCATGCCAACCATTAAGAATTACAGTCACATCAATATTTGCAATATCTCCTTCAGTTAGTGGCTTTTCACTAGGAATACCATGACAAACAACATGATTTACTGATATACAAGTTGCCTTTGGATAACCTTTATAACCAAGTGGTGCTGCAATTGCTCCGTTATCTTCAATAAATTTTTGACACAAAGCATCAAGCTCAGCGGTCACAGCACCAACTTTTACAAATGGTGTAATGTAATCTAAAGTCTCTGCGGCTAGTTTTCCAGCCTTACGCATGCCTTCAAAATCTTTTTCATCATGCAATATAATTCCATGATCATCTTCCAGCACTTCACGTTCCATTTCTGTAGTCATATATTTTTTCCTTGAAAATTTCTGTTATTATATTACTGTCATATAAGATAAACAAGAATGCCGTAGAATAACAGGATAAATTATAAGAATGTCAGAAGATAAGCGTGAATATACAACAGCGATCCTAATTATTGGAGATGAAATACTATCTGGTCGTACTATGGACGCAAACACGCCATGGATTGCCGAACAATTAAACAAGCGTGGAATTCGCCTTGCTGAGGTTAGAATTGTTCAAGATAATAAAAGTGATATCATGCATGCTGTAAGTTCTCTGCGTTCTAAGTACAACTATGTATTAACTGCTGGTGGAATTGGCCCGACGCATGACGACATTACAGCTGACGCTATTGCTGAGACCTTTAATATTAAACTTAAAGAAAATAGCGAAGCTCGAAAAATGTTAGAGGAACACTATAAAACAACAGATTTAAATGAAGCTCGTTTAAAAATGGCTTTAATTCCAGAAGGGGCTGATTTAATAGATAACTCTATTAGTGGCGCTCCTGGTTTTAAAATAGAAAATGTTTATGTAATGGCAGGCGTTCCATTGATTATGCAGACTATGCTTGCCAACTTTATTGATGATCTTGATGGTGGTGATCTTGTACTATCGAATACAGTTACATCTGATTTATCAGAGAGCCAAGTTGCTCATAGCCTTAGCCAACTTGAGAAAAAATACGAGAATGTAAGTGTTGGTAGCTATCCACAATATCGTGGTGGAACACTAGGACTAAGCATAGTTCTACGTAGTACCGACATAAAAGCACTTGAAAACTGCACCAATGAAATTATTGAGGCTATAGCCACATTAGGTGGACAAGCAAAATCTGTTAATGTTCGTTAATTCACTACACAGCTATTGAATTAATAGATTATTTATTAAATATACTTTATAATTAAGTTGTACGACCCACCTTAACAACTCTTAAATATTATCCATGGATTTACTTAGTATTGATAAAGAAACTATTATAACTGTAATTAGCTCAGTTCTAGCGTTTGGAACAATAGTTGCTATTGCACTGCCTACTTTAGTACGCCTACAAAAAAAAGACCGTGCAAAAGATATAGTAGAACAACGTAAACGCAATCTATATAATCAAGCACGTGAACAAGCCAAGAAAAAAAGCAATATGGTGGAGCATACTGCTGCCAAAAATATGGCGGCACTATACCGTTTACAACAAATAGCTGGTAGCGCCAGTATTCAGGCTAGAAATATGCTACTGCAAGCTGGAATAAGAGACCCATCAGCTCCGCTAAAATACTTACTTGCACGTATAGTTCTACCTCTAGCATTTTGTGCTATTGCAATATTTTTCATGAGTGCTAGTGACAAAGAAATCAAAGACTCTCTGCAATTCTTAATCATTGGTGGGGCAGCTGTATCTGGTTTTTTCTTGCCTCGTATACTAATTAAAAACATCGCCGATAAACGGCAACAAGAAATATCAATGACCTTTCCTGATGCGTTAGACATGATGCTAATCTGTGTCCAAGGCGGTATAGGAATTGAAGGCTCAATAAATAAAGTGGCTGGTGAAGTGTCTGATATATCTGAAGTTTTAGCAGAAGAATTAGGACTTTTAAGTGCTGAGCTTGGTATGCTAAATGATCGTAGAGCTGCATTCTTAGGCTTTTCGACTCGTGTTGGCAGTGGTTCTGCCAGATCTTTTTCAACCGCAATGCTCCAAGCAGAGCAATACGGAACATCAGTGTCTAAAGCGATACGTATTCTTGCCGATGAACAACGTGATATGCGTATGGCCGCCGCAGAGCAAAAAGCAGCAGCCCTGCCACCAAAATTAACTGTACCAATGATTTTATTCTTTCTTCCTGCTCTATTTGTGATTATCCTAGGGCCAGCTTTTCTATCAACACCACAATAAAAAAAAGAAAAAGAAAGAATCAATTAATCATGAAATTTTTAAAAAAACTACGTACAGAATTTGCTAAGGAATCCCTAAAAGATCTTACAGATACTAGAGCCTCTTTAATAATTATTACATCACTGGTTTCAACCATGATGGTTTATGGAGCTAATGATATTGATCTAGAGCAAACAACAATAGCTGATTATTTGAACTCAACTAATATGAGTAACTCAGAATCTAACAATATTACCTCACTCAATGAGACCATGAATGAAATGCTAGAGTATAGAAGTATTTATGATGTAATTAATCAATTAGAAGCTGAAATTGACCAAGTAGTAGAAGGTTCAAACCAATACAATAAAGAATACCGCAAGAACAACTACGAAAATGAAGCCCTAGCCGTATCCGCAGCACTATTACCATTCATGCTAACTGGATACGCTGTAGGCAATAAAAATAGATTAAAAAGATGGGCTAGAAATGGCAACCTTCCATCTAAGTACTAAACAACCGTG
Source organism: Alphaproteobacteria bacterium (assembly GCA_021775895.1). Classification (GTDB taxonomy): domain Bacteria; phylum Pseudomonadota; class Alphaproteobacteria; order Micavibrionales; family CSBR16-224; genus JAJFGX01. The sequence goes on from JAJFGX010000058.1 coordinate 4,579, forward strand.
CCCCTTACTGCCTCATCATGCCTAACATAGGACTCATATCTGAACCATTAAGCAATGTTTGCCCTTCTGGTGTAAGTTCAAAGTGATAGCTACGCACGGGTTGTCCATTTTCAGAGGTTTCAATTTGTCCCATTTGTTGGAACATAGCCAAGCCACCTACCATTTGTTTTACAGCCATTGGCACACCTTCAGCTTGTGAATACTTGGCAATTACAGCATCAAGATTACGAAGCTTCATTGTGAAATCAACCACACCACCCAATATTGCATTCATATTGGCAGATGCTTCCCCAAACATTTTAATACCTAATTCAGGCATGTTCATGTTATTTTTATCAAGGATAATTTTTGTACCAGAATCTGTTAAAAGCTTAATCATTTGAGCATTTAATTGAGCTGAATTAACTTGACCTGAATTAACTGTTTGATTAATCCCGCTTAAAGCCATTTCAATCAAAGACTGCATTGGCAAGTTAACAACACGCATTTTAAAATCGCTATCCTCTGGAACTAAGCCTTTCACTGATGCTGGAATGTCAGAACTTACCAAACCATTCATGCTTGTAGTTAAATCTACGCTTCCTGCATTCGACCTCAAGCCATGCACTCCAAAACCAATATCTGCATGATTAAGCGCAAAATCTCCCATTTTACCTGTTCTTTTATCTAAGTAAGATGATTTTAATCCATTAACAAACATAGATGTTGTCATTCCACCCATAGATTGGAACAGACCTTTTAGAGAATCATTCATCATATCTAAAGTTTCTTGAGCATTCATATTTTCTGCAAATAAACTTGAGTCCATCATTTTTTTATACATAGATGCAACTCCTTTTAAATCAAAGTCTTCGTAAGAAACATCCATACCTGTACTATCTAAATTAAAAGCAAAATCATCATTAGAAACAACGACGTTCTCTAATGCTATTCTACCTGGGCCATTCCATAGACCTTTTGCATTCTCTTCTAATTTTACTGCATAAATAAATTTATCTAATTTTATTTCTAATTTATCCTTACCCATTACATCAATAGAGATATCTTCATATACTAAATTGTATTTTGGTGCTGTGAATAAAGATGGCATCAATAAAAACTGTGAAGTTTGTTTACCTACATTAATGTTAAATATAGCCTCATCATTACCGTCAGTTGCTTGAATTGGCGTTGGTATAGCCATACTCATAGCCCAAACGTCTCCAGCCTTTTTAGACGCATTAATTACTATAGAATCTACATGTAGATTAAAAGAATCAGCTGGGTTGTTTGGATTTTCGATACCAAAAAATATTTTAGGAAATGTTATATTATAGTAATCTGCAACAGGTTTAATTGAAACATCACCTTCATAATCAAGGTTTATACCTGGCAAATCTTTATATATATTCTTAACCGCCATCATATTTTCAGAAAACATGACTCTTAATTCCTCAGCTTCCGCATCATTAGCACCTTGTGCATGTGCTAACTGTCCATATGACAGTATAAAAATTGTTACTAATAATGCCGATAAAAAACTTCTCATTTAATATAACTCCCTTTAAAAAATATAACCAACTACATAATGGCAGAACTTCCTTAAAAAAACATTTAAAAAATGCTATACTCCTCATATTATTTTTAAACTATGAAAGGCTCCCAATGAATAATTGGCTACACACCGCTGTCTTTAGCATTTTGCTCTGTTCCATATTTATTTTTTCACAACCAAAATCAGCTAATGCAGCTTATATGACTTCTTTTGACTTATTAAAGTTATGCTATAGTAAGAACTCTAATGATGTTGAGCTGTGCTATGGCTACATTGCGGGCATCATTGACTACCATAACTTAACTCGTTCATTAGGTACTGCACCAACTATAGACTTCTGTGTACCTGCCCACATAAAGCTTAATGATGTAGCTATCCGAGTCGCTAATTATTTAAGCACTGAAACACAAAACGACCCATTTATTTCATCGCCTGCCGTCGCCTTGGCTTTTTTTAATCTTTTTCCGTGCAAATAAAAAAAATAAAGTTTTGAAATCAATATGGAGCTAAAA
>JAJFGX010000059.1 GCA_021775895.1 Alphaproteobacteria bacterium
AGCATGAAAAGCCTCATATCCTGCTTGCTCAAGCAGGGATAGTGGATCTTGTGGTTCGGGTGTGGGTTCACAATCATTAGAAGTTAGTAGACTGGTAAGATATGGCAATAAAGGCTCTGCATCTCGCCCTGCGTGCTGAAGAATAATATCAACATCAGGGATCTCCAAGATTCCATTGTGGTAATCTCTGATTGTTTGAGCGAACTTCTCGCCATTTTGTTTTTTCAGTTTCTTATACATGTTAGCCACTTTAATTTATCTAATTAAGTAGCTCCATCTTATCACAGCATTGTAATTATGTCAACTGAATATTGGCTTGTTTGGGTGTGTAGTCATTCCACTTAACTTTTATACTGACTCTTCTAACCACTTTAATGCAGCATCGCTTTCTTCTGGTTTAAAGAACTTAATATCACACGGTGTTACTAAATCATAAAACTTAACTAAGTATTCTTCCCACTTTTTATCACCGATAATTGCAACAGAATCAAAATTAAACCAATAACGCATTCCAACCATAAAATCATCAAGCATCGCATGCGGTGTGATACTCTCAAATTCTGATATATCAACAAACATATTTACATGATTGTTATCTCTTACAGATACGTCTAGTAATGGAATAAATTTTTCATAGTCATCATGAGTTAAAACTCCAGAGGCCTTTATTGCCAGTATAGAATCTGACCCTTTATTTAAAAACTCAATCATAATAAATACTCCTATGTTTATATTTTAGATATTCTATCCATATATTCTGCCATTTTTAAATCTTTTTCAGATAATCCATCAACATCATGAGTGGTTAATGTCACTTCTACTTTATTATAAACATTAAACCATTCTGGGTGATGACACATTTTTTCTGCCTTCATTGCAATTCTGGTCATAAATGCAAATGCCTGACTAAAGTTTTTAAAAACAAACATTTTATTTATCGAATCACGTTCATTATTATGTTCCCAACCATCATTCTTATTAAAAAAACTTTGTTTTCTTTCTTCAGTTAGGCTGTTTTCTATTTTCTTTATTTTTTCCATTTTAACTCTTCCCTAAATATGTTTATTATAATACTATAATTAATATTACTTATATTAAGTTGTTGCTTAACTTACAAGACTAAATAAACAGGGTACGAGAATTGGAAAATAATTCAATCATCATGGGCTTTACTGAACCACCTTCTTTAGAAGATATGGAAGCATTGGCAAAATCTATTATTGAAACTCTACCTGACAGCTTAAATAAATATATTGGTAAACTAAAGGTTGATATTAAAGAATTTCCTGACAGTTATACAGAACAAGAACTTGATTTAGAAACTCCGTTTGATATTCTTGGATATTATGAAAGTGCCGGCCCTGCAACAATTGGCCACCTATCTACAAATAAAGATAACAGGGATTCCCTACACTTATTCAGAAGACCAATTCTTGATGTTTGGTGTGATACTAGTGAAGACCTAACTAGGCTAGTTAATAGAATTATTTTACAAGAAATTGGTAATCATTTTGGTTTTAATGAAAGTGAAATTGAGATGTATGAAGATGCAATGGAAACAGACAACAGCTTCGACCTTACAAAATAAATAAAAATCACCACAATTTATCATGAAAAATAGAATTTTTATCTACATCATTAGTGGCTAAAATATCTAATGTGATTTGCATCATTTGTTTTGGCCCTGCAATATGTACGATACTTTCTTTTATCTGCTTTATATCATCTAGAATGTAATCTGTAATATAATCATCACAAACAGAAATATACGAAAAATTTGTATTGTTTTTCATCATCGTTAAAAAAGTATCATCTAAATATAAATCTTCTTTTGTATCACAACCCCAATAAAGCGTTATATTTCTATTCGGTTGATGCTTATATGCCGTCATAATTATTGAGTAAAGCGGGGCTACCCCAACTCCACCAGCAATTAAAAACAAGGGTTTGTTACTATTTTTATCCAAGGTATTAATTCCACCAACACCTGTAACCTCTACCTCATCTTTAGATTTTAGGTTAGACAGAGCATGCATTGTTGGGCTATCTGAAGCTATACGAATATGAAATGTTAAATCATCTTCATATTCTGGTGAGGCTATAGAATAAGCTCTAGGCTCTGGCATATCTAAAGTTTTCAACATAGCATACTGCCCTGCACAAAAAGAATGCAGGGTTTGCGGAGTGCAAGTTAACGCCATAATATTGGGCGTGTACCACGTAATTTTTTTAATATAACATATCATTTCATCGGTATAATTAACTTATTCACAAAATTTGTAAAGATATATACTCGTTTAATAATTGATTAATAACTTAAAGCTATTATAGTAGTGTTATGTGCTTTATACAAAAACTGACATTTTTATTAATTATTTTTACTCTGGCTTTACCAGCAACTACTGTGTTTGCTGATAGCACGCACTGCTCAAAAATATCTATGTCTATGGATTGTGATACCCCTTGCAACGACAGCGAGTCTAAAAATAGTTGCGATAGTTTATGTATTAACATCACTAATAATATTATTATCTCTGATGCTAAAACATCTATAAAACTTAAAGAAGAATTATATTCTTATCCTATATATATTGAGCATTTCAAGTCATCTAATATAGAATTAATTAAACACCCTCCCAAAGCATTCTCTTGAAATAAAATAACCACTCTATTTTAATCAAGGAGAAGTCCGTTGCGTATAATATATTTACTAACCTTTATGCTGTTTTTACTATCTAAACCAGCCTTAGCTGAAACACTTACTTTAGATAAAGCATTATCTATGGCTAAATCACAAGATCCAGTTTTAAAACAGATTGAGGCTAATTCTAACGCTCTTGATGAACGTGCAATTGCCGTAAAACAATTAGCAGATCCTAAAGTTAAACTTGCTCTGCAAAATTTCCCTACAACAGACCTTAACTATACTCGTGAGGGCATGACGCAAATAGTTGCTGGAGTTTCACAAGCTCTACCTAAAGGCAGGACTCTAAATTACAGAAGCAGAGAAAAACTCGCTTTATCAAATATCGAGCGAGCAAACTATCAAGATAGAAAAAGTGAAATTGCACTAGCAATAAGAAAAGACTGGTTTGATTTATATTATTGGAAACAATCTGCCATAACCATAAACAAAAGCGAGAAACTACTTAAAAAAGTAATCAAAGCCACAGAAAGTGCTTATGGTACAGGTGGACAGAACACTCAAGATATTATTGCCGCAGAATTAGAGTTAAGTGTATTAGAAGATAAAAAAATAGATATTAATCGTCAAATAGAAGTTATTACAGCAAAACTTAATAAGTGGATTAACCCTATATCTAAACATACAATTTCAAAAGAGCTTCCGAAACTTCCCGATCTTTTTACTTATGATGAAATAAAGAACAATTTTAAAAACCACCCAAGAATACAATCTACTGAAGCCATGATAAATGCAAAAAAACAAGGCATTAAAATTGCTGAGGAACAATATAAATCAGGTTTTAATCTTGGGCTAAACTATGGGCTTAGAAACGGCAATCTTGCCAATGATGATGATAGACCAGACTTCATTACCGCTATGGTGAGTTTTGATATACCAATATTTCCAAAAAAGCGTCAAGACAAAATACTATCTGCAAGTAAGTATGAGGCCGCTTCTGCTGAATTTATGCAAGATGATATACTACGCAACCTACATGCTAGACTTGATAAACAACACGCCAATTTAATCAAATTAAACAAAAGAATAATTCATTATGATGCTAATATTATTAAATTAGCTGAAGACAGCTTTGAAGCTTCTCTAAGAGCATATCACGTAGGGTTAACTGACTTGTCTTGACTAATGCGTGCGCAACTTGTGGTGGTGGAGGGGTAGGGGTATCGG
>JAJFGX010000060.1 GCA_021775895.1 Alphaproteobacteria bacterium
TAGTTTGGCAGACGGGGTCAGGTACTCAAACAAATATGAATGCAAATGAAGTTATTGCTAATCGAGCGATTGAAATGCTTGGTGGAACAATTGGCAGTAAAGAACCTGTACACCCGAATGACCACTGTAATCGTGGTCAATCTTCTAACGATACTTTTCCAACAGCTATGCATATTGCGGCTGTTGAGCAAATTCAAAACAGTTTAATTCCCGCATTAAATCATTTATATCAAGCATTAAATAAAAAAACAGAGGACTTCAAAGATATTATAAAAATTGGGCGCACTCACATGCAAGATGCTACTCCTGTAACTTTGGGGCAAGAATTCTCTGGTTATGCCTATCAAATAAAAAGCGGTATTAAACGCATAGAAAATGTTTTGCCACACTTACTGGAGTTAGCCCAAGGTGGTACTGCGGTTGGAACAGGTTTAAATGCAAAATTAGGATTTGCTGAATTATTTGCTAAGAAAGTTGCAGAGATTACAAAGCTACCTTTTATAACCGCTCCAAATAAATTTGAAGCATTAGCAACCCATGATTCAATTGTTGAGGCATCTGGTGCTTTGAATACTCTGGCTTGTTCCTTGATGAAAATAGCTAATGATTTACGCCTACTTGGTTCTGGCCCTAGAAGTGGTATTGGAGAATTAAGCCTGCCAGCCAATGAGCCAGGCTCATCTATTATGCCAGGGAAGGTTAACCCAACTCAATGTGAAGCCATGACCATGGTATGCACTCAAGTGATGGGAAACCATACAACTATTTCAGTTGCAGGTAGTAACGGTCATTTTGAATTAAATGTTTTTAAGCCTGTAATGATTTATAATTTATTACAATCAATTCGTTTGCTTGCTGATGCCTCAAATAGCTTCACAGATAACTGTGTTGTTGGTATTGAGGCTAATATTGATCGTATAAATGAATTAATGGAAAAAAGTCTAATGCTAGTAACAGCTTTGAATCCACATGTTGGATATGACAATGCAGCTAAAATTGCTAAAAAAGCTCATACTGATGGTACAACTTTAAAAGAAGCCGCTTTAGCTCTTGATTTGCTAACCGAAGAAGAATTTGCTAATTATATTAAGCCAGAGCAAATGATTGCTCCACAAGCTTAAAAGTTGGTGTAATTTGGAAAATTCTGGTGATATTATTAAGAAATCTATCAAAATAGGCGATCATTCAACTAGTGTGACGCTAGAAAGAGGATTTTGGCAAGTTTTAGAAAAAATAGCACAAGAAAAAAAGAGTTCTATACGATCACTGATTACTGATATTGACAATAAAAATGCTGGAGCATGTAATTTATCTAGTGCTATTCGTATTTTTATATTGCAACAATATATATAACAATTTAAAAAAAATACCATAATATTTTTTCTTGACTTTAGGGGATAATTTATATTAGGCTCTAACTACAATTAAAATTGCAAGCATCACACATACACAGTCACCTTTTGGTGGCTTTTTTTGTGCTTGAAACTTACCCTCAAATATAAATATTCAAGGAGAACAGCATGAATAAACTCGCTTTAATACAAGAAATAGAAAACTTAACTTTTGCTATAAATATCGCTACGGAGGAAATTATATATGATATAAAAAAACAAGAAAAGCACCCAACAACTCATTATATCTGGCGTACAAAGGGCGATGGCAAAGTACGCTCACGCCATGCAAAGTTTAATGGTAAAATATTTGTTGCTTGGGATAACCCACCCGCTGGTGGCTATCACCCAGGTGAAGATTATGGTTGCAGGTGCATTGCTGAACCTTATGAGGCTGAGACAGAAAACTTACAAGAACGCACAAGTCAAACTGTCACCAGTGCAGCAACCGACCAAGGAAATGCTTGGGGGAATGATAAACTAGGGTGGCATTATCAATTTGGTGGTGGAAAACCTTTAAAACTGCATGAAATAGGCTTGCTACAAAAAGTCATTAATCATGCCGAAACCTATGACCAAGGGGGAGGCTCGATCTTTGAACGAGTAGAGACACAAATATTCACTAAAGCACGCCAAACCGGAAGCGGAAATTATCCTGATAGTTTTAGAAGGGCTTACAGTTTTCATGATGTTGTATGGGGACTTGGAGGTGTTCAAGTATATGGCACGATAAATGTTAATATCTTGAATAAAGATAAATATCTGATGATAACAGCAGCTGTAGATTATAATTTTGAGGATTATTTTGAAGTTACGGTTATTGGAGATGAAATGGACAGAGTTAAGAGTGCTAAAGGGTTGCACCCACCTTTTACAACTCCTTTTTATATTAGAGATAAATGGAGTACAAAAATTGAAGCCATTATTAAAAAATAAGATAGTAAACCAAGCCTCTAATATTCGCTTTATACTATATTGTTTTTTGTATATCTTTATATATAGAAAAGAAAGTAAGGCATTAAAATGAAAAAGCTATTTGAAAAAATATTTAATATAGGGGCAACTATAAACCTCAATGCTTTTATTATTTTGATGCTGATGATTATTTCTTTATTTGAAATTTTTCCTGCCGTTGAACAAGCACGTAAAATCTTACCCACCGATTTTTACAATTATAATTGCTTTGAAGTTTTAGAAAATCGTCCTTGGTATGGACAGATTAATACTTGGTTTTGGTTTTGGATATTTTTCACACCTATCATTGTTTTTTTGCTTAAACCAAAGTCTTCTATATGGCAAAAAACCTGCTATATAATATTTGCTGTTTTTGTATCATATGCAGCCATTGTTTTAGCATCACATATGGCGGTCGAGCTTAGAAATGCACCCTTCAGTCATGATACGGTTATTTCAAGCAAGGTAGATAAATTCAATGAGTTTAAATATAATTGCTTTGATACATCATCAGGTGGTGCGAATGAAGTTTTCGCACTTTTATATGGCTGGATACCTGCCAGTTTATATGTTGCTTTTTGCTTTTTAGTCAAAAAAATATTTAGAAATA
>JAJFGX010000007.1 GCA_021775895.1 Alphaproteobacteria bacterium
TGCCGTCGCCTTGGCTTTATTTAAGCTTTTTCCGTGCAAATATAAAAAATAAAGTGTTGAAAGCATTATGGAGCTAATCACAAAATACAATCCAACGGGAGATCAACCTCAAGCAATCGCAGAATTGCTCGCTGGCTTAGATGAAGGTTTAAAAGATCAAGTTCTTTTAGGCGTGACAGGCTCTGGCAAAACATTCACTATGGCACAAATTATTGCTAAAACTGGAAGACCCGCTTTAATACTTGCTCCAAATAAAACGCTTGCCGCCCAACTATATAGTGAAATGAAGTCTTTATTTCCAAATAATGCTGTAGAATATTTTGTTTCATACTACGATTACTACCAACCAGAGGCATATGTTCCACGTACAGATACATATATTGAAAAAGATTCCTCTATCAATGAGCAAATCGACAGAATGCGTCACGCTGCAACCCGTGCAATATTAGAACGGAACGACACAATTATTGTTGCCAGCGTATCGTGCATATACGGAATTGGCGATGTTGAGACTTACCAAAACATGGCTTTTCCTATTACCGTTGGTCAAAACATTGACCGTAGAGAGTTAATAAATAGCTTAGTTACTTTGCAATATACTAGGAATGATATTGATTTCTCTCGAGGTTGTTTTAGAGTTCGTGGCGATACAGTTGAGCTTTTCCCAGCTCACTTAAGCGATTGTGCTTGGCGTTTTTCTATGTTCGGTGATGAGTTAGAGGCAATTTCTGCTTTTGATCCACTAACAGGCAAGAAAACAGCAGAGCTTGAAACTGTAAAAATATACGCTAATAGCCACTATGTAACGCCAAAGCCAACAATACAGCAAGCAGTTAAACAAATTCAAGCTGATCTAAAAATCCGTATTGCAGAATTAGAAAGCCAAAATAAATTAATAGAAGCACAACGAATAGACCAAAGAACACAATTTGATATTGAAATGATGAATGCGACTGGCATGTGTGCTGGTATTGAGAACTACTCACGTTATTTAACGGGGCGTGGTATTGGCGAGCCTCCACCAACCATGTTTGAATACCTACCTGATAATGCTCTACTATTTATTGATGAAAGCCATGTAATGGTGCCTCAATTGCGAGCAATGTATAAAGGAGACCGTTCAAGAAAACAGAATCTATCTGAATATGGTTTTCGTCTGCCAGCCTGCCTTGATAATCGTCCATTGCAATTCGAAGAATGGGATAGCATGCGTCCACAAACTATTTTTGTCTCTGCAACCCCTGCCCCATGGGAATTAGAACAAACATCAGGAGTGTTCACAGAACAAGTAATACGTCCAACAGGGCTAATTGATCCAGAAGTAATTATCCGACCTATCAAGCACCAAGTAGATGATTTATTAGCAGAGTGCCATATAGCGACAAAAAAAAATGAGCGAGTTTTAGTCACAACACTTACCAAGCGAATGGCAGAAGACCTTACAGAATACATGCAAGATGCTGGGTTGAAAGTACGCTATATGCACTCTGATGTTGAAACGCTAGAGCGCATTGAGATTATTCGTGACCTCCGCTTAGGAACAATTGATATTCTAATCGGTATAAATCTACTCCGTGAAGGCTTAGATATTCCAGAGTGTACATTAGTTGCAATTTTAGATGCCGATAAAGAAGGCTTCTTACGCAATAGAACCTCGCTAATTCAAACAATTGGGCGTGCAGCCCGAAATATTGATGGTAGAGCAATTCTATATGCTGATAAAATTACAGACAGCATAAAAGCCGCAATGTCAGAGACTGCAAGGCGTAGAGAAAAGCAACAAATATATAATATCGAGCATAATATAACTCCAGAGACTATCAAAAAAGATATAGGTGATATCCTAGGCAGTGTCTATGAGCGTGGAGACCATGTAACCGTAGATATTGATGATAATGAAATGCACTTATCAGGCAAAGCCTTAAAGACTCATATATCAAAACTGAAGAAACAAATGAAATCTGCCGCTTCTGATTTAAACTTTGAAGAAGCCGCTAGAATACGTGATGAAATACAAAAACTTGAAAGCTCTGACCTTGGTGTTAGTTAACCTAACAGCAAAAACTCTACCATTTACTATGACCTTTTGTTTTTTTAGCCCATTCTCTTACTGATTTGTTTTCAGCCGTTCCAAGGACTATTGGAAGACCTATCGTGGAACTTAACATAGTCAAGATAAACCATACGTGGCCCGGTAAGAATCCTGTTTCCTCATTTGAATCAATAAGACAGGAATTAATATCTGCCCCTATATTGTTCATAGATTTATTATCAAATTCCGAGACAACACTTGCTCTACAATCATTAACAAAGCCAAAATTATAATCATTCTGATAACGACTAACAGAGTTAGGCTCAGCTATATTTTGAGAAAAATTATCCCATGCATTGCTTTTTTGTGCCTCTGATAAATGGCTGCTTGCCAGAATATAAGTTAGCGTTTCTCTTGCGTTCGCTTTGAACTCCATCAGCAATATATCTTCAGCTTTTTCCAGCTCGGCTGATGTTTTATTGCCTTGGCTTAACTCCAATGCCTCTTGATTTAATCGAATACTAGCAATAGCATCTTTTTGTTCTGATAAATCTAACATCTCATCTGCGATACGTTCCAACGCTTGTGGTGCTTGTGGAGACTCTATATTATCTTCCATATATGCAAGGTTAAATAATAATGGTGGAATAATTAAAATAGAGATTGGAACGCCAAAAATTGCTCCTAATACTAATTTCCCTTCATTCTCCACAACAACTTTTGCAGCCCTATGCTTAAGATTATCCATTCTATCACTCATATCTATACCTCTTATCTATACCTCTTAATCATTCTGTAAAAACGGATCAATCAATTTAACTAGGGTCATACCGTATCACACGCCCTGCACTATGTCAATTTAATATTTTGCTTTCAGACGTTCCTTAGATGCCTTTTGTCCGTCTGCTATTTCTTAGATATCTTTCAAAGGTTTTTATTGCCTGCTGGAATTGGCTTGCAAACATTTTTCCTCCTGCAAGTTCCATCGCTTTTGAAGAAAACTCCGCATCAAGTAGACATGTGACTTCTGTGCTGTTTTCAGATACCGCCTTAAAGCTCCACTTTGCATACAGATGATTAAAAATACCTTTTGATGCTGTTATTTCAATCATATCATAGGGTTTTCCAATAATCTCGCAATCATAGGAAAAAGCTAAAGGCCCAATACCAACAAAAACAGTTGCTGATATCATAGTTTCTGTTTGCTTTTTAATATCAATTTTTTTAATGAACAATAAAATATCAGGATATTTAGCAATATTCATCATCACATCAAAAATTTCATTTTGAGCGTAATTAACAATACGTGTTGTCTGATATTTAGGCATTTGTAGCTAATTGTTTTTCACGGGCTTCACGCAATTGCAAGAAATCTGCATCTGCATGATAAGAAGACCTAGTCAATGGAGATGATGAAACCATCAAAAACCCTTTTGCTCTTGCCAATTTTGCGTAGGCATCAAATTCCTCTGGTGTTACAAACTTATCAATTGCCGCATGTTTTTGGCTCGGCTGTAAATATTGACCAATAGTCAAAAAATCAACATCAGCAGCACGTAAATCGTCCATAACTTGCATGACTTCTTCTTTAGTCTCGCCTAAACCAACCATAATACCAGATTTTGTAAAAATAGACGGGTCATGACGTTTAACTTCTTGTAAAAGAGACAAGGAGGTAAAGTACCTAGCCCCCGGGCGAATAGTTGGATAGAGCCTAGGCACAGTCTCTAAATTATGATTAAAGACATCTGGTCTTACTTTTACAATTATTTCTACAGCACCGTTTTTATCTCTAAAATCAGGTGTTAGAATTTCTATTGTAGTATCTGGTGATTTGCTATGAATGGCATCAATTGTTTTAACAAAATGTTCCGCACCACCATCGGCTAAATCATCACGATCAACTGAAGTTATAACTACATGTTTCAAGCCCATTTTTTCAACTGCAATTGCTGTACGCAATGGTTCATATTCATCAATAGCATTAGGCTTGCCTGTTGAAACGTTACAAAATGAGCAGGCTCGAGTGCAAATCTCACCTAAAATCATAAAAGTGGCATGTTTTTTCGTCCAACACTCACCTATATTAGGGCAAGCCGCCTCCTCACATACCGTACTAAGATGCAAGTTACGCATAATTTTTCTAGTTTCATGATATTCTTTAGATGTCGGAGCTTTAACCCTAATCCATGATGGTTTTCTCTGAATCGGATTATCAGGACGATTACGCTTTTCAGGGTGACGGTGTTCCCGCACCTTTTCCGTATGTTGTTGTATCTCTGTCATACAGCAATTTTAACGCTTTTCAACTGCTTTTGTCTATAAAATATTTCTAAAAAAGCTGGTAACAGGAAAGTGCTGCAATCATCGCTGTTTCTGCTCTCAAAATATGCTCGCCTAAATCTACCATTTCAACAAAATCATATGACTTAATAAGTTCTATTTCAGCATCAGAAAAACCGCCCTCTGCCCCAACTAAGATGACTATAGGAGTCTCTTTCAACTCAGAAACAATCTGCTTTATTGGCGTAGTTTCTCCTTTTTCTGCACAAACAATCAGCTTTCTGTTCTTTGGGAAATTATCAAGGAACTGCTTTAATAATTGCATTTCTAATATATCCGGAATATCTAAACGCTCGCACTGCTCTGATGCTTCAATCACTTGAGCCTGCATACGGTCATATTTAAGCCTAGTATTTTGACAATATTCTGTCCGTATTGGAATAATCTTGCTTGCTCCAAGCTCTGTTACTTTTTCAAGCATAAAATCTAATCTAGTTTTTTTTATTGGAACAAAAGCAACCCAAACATCTGACGTTTGTTTATATGGACGCAATTCTTTTTTTAGAGCTATCTCTCCATGCCGTTTATCAAGCCTTGTAATCGTTGCGAGCCATTCTCCATCTTTGCTATTAAAAACAATTATTTCTACCCCAGAAGATAGTCGTAGAACATTGCGTAAGTAATGAATTTGATTTTCATTCAAACTAAATGTATCATCAGCACAAAAGTCCTGTTGGATAAATAAGCGGGCGGAGGTTTTATATTCACGATGTCTCATAAAAAAGATGTAGCACATACCGACATGTCGGGCAAATCATTGATTGATAAATATTGTCCATCTGTAATTTTACCATATGCACATTTAGCTAGATGGGATAGACCTATTGGTACATGGCTTGTCTTGTTTCCTGCCCTTTGGGCTTTGATATTATCTTCTAGTGGATTACACAATGTTGGTCTAACATACGATGTTGTTGAATTAAAACTATTACCATCACCTCCATTATACATTGGCCCTACATATGATATTGCACTACTAGAACTATTTTTAATTTTTATTGCAGGAGCATTTTTAATTAGAGGGGCTGGCTGCACAGTAAACGATATTTGGGATAAAAAAATTGATAAACATGTCAAGCGTACAGTTAATCGCCCTCTGCCCTCTGGACTTGTAAGTACAAAGCAAGCCGTTATTTTCGCTGCTCTACAATTCTTATTGGGCTTTATTCTACTGTTACAACTGAATACTCTAACAATTTTTCTTGGAATTATAAGCGTTATACCAATTTGCCTATACCCTCTTATGAAGCGAGTTACATGGTGGCCTCAAATGGTATTAGGACTAGTTTTTAACTGGGGAGTAGTTATGGGCTGGGCAGCAAGCACAGGGACATTATCAATATCCGCCATATTAATGTATATTGCCTGCATATTTTGGACGCTTGGCTATGACACAATCTATGCACATCAAGACAAAGAAGATGATGCTAGGCTAGGTATGAAATCTACGGCATTGCTTTTTAAGCAAAACAGCAAATACTGGGTTACTGGCTTTTATACAATGACAGTTATATTCCTTGGGCTAGCCATATGGTTTACATCTGGAGACAGAGCTTTATTTGTTTTAATACCTGCTATACACTTAATTTGGCAAGTTAAAACATGGAAAATTGACGAACCTGATAGTTGTTTGCGTATTTTCAAGTCTAATAAAACTATGGGGTGGCTAGTATTACTTCTTCTGCTGATATAAAACAACCTAATACGACTTATATATCTAGCCTAATTTTATTTTGTTTTAGTCTATTATATTTATATTCTGAGGTTGTGTTCAACGTACTAATGCTTGATATTGCAGGTACGAGCTCTTCTAGCATGAAAGAAGTTGAAGATATACAATACTACGGTAGAATGATTTCAGCCAGTGGTTTTACTTTATTGTTATTGGGTCTTTTTGACAAAACTGGTTTCAGACTATCAAAAACTAGCCATTGGCTAATTGCCTTTACATGCATATTTATCTGTAGCATTCCATTTCTGATGATATTTGGCGAAAGCCTATACCGTACAATTGCAGGGAAAGACCCTATTGAGGCTGGCTTTGATTTTGATATGGGGTGGGCTTTAATGGTTGTTCCGGGAGCTATGCTATTTTTATTATCTGGTGGACACAACCGAGCTTTAATAGCTATAGGATTAATAATAATGGCATGGCCTGCCATGTTTTTTGGTCAAAAAATACTTATTGAGCGTTATATTGTTGCTCCAACTTCATGGCAAGACAGATTATCTGCAAGATATGTTTTAATGGCTCGCAGTCAATCAGAAGAATGCAGAATGCAATTAGGAACACTGAACCTATGTAAGAGAAATACGCATTACAACGAAAACCTGCGTAGCCTTAATGCTGTACTTGCAGCTATATTACTGAATGCTAAAAAATCAGTTATGACTGATATTAGCTATGCAAAAGATGATGCTATACTTAAAGAAATAATGGCAAGCAACAGCTCTGATATTGATGCCTCATATATAAAGTACCTATATCAAGTCAATAAAATACAAAAATTTGCCTATAATCAATTTACCAAAGATAAAAATAAATTTATTAAGAATTTTTACACTCCATATATGCAGGCATCTAGAAGATATGAGCAAGCAGTTATGCTACAACCAAGAACCTCAAAAAAAGCTCATGAGCTTTGGCGTATTCTTAATGATAAAAAAGATATAGCTTGGCAACAATACTTAATGGAAACAAGCAACTACAATACTTCAATAGACAGCATTGCAGAACAAATTAAAGAGGCCTTAACAAAGATAAGAGCTGAAGCATATGACTGCGATGATTTCAAGTGCGAAACCAACAAACGACTAGCCTTGAAAGAATTTCAACATGAACACAACGAGCAAGCTAATATTATAGATGATATATGTGGCGGTAACCCATTAGAATATAGCTGTAAAATAACCACAGATGAAATAGCTCTAAAAATACATGAAGAAAAAGATAAAGAATTTATTGAAAAGTCTGGCTACACACCAGATATTGCAACCAAGCAAGAATTTTTTGCTCTACCTAAAAATCAAGCTATTTTAAAAGAACAGGTAAAGGAGACACTATCTAGCAAGATTAAGGGGGTAAATTATAATGACATTCATATCTCAGATAACATTACAGAGAAAGAATTAGTAGCAATCATTCAGAACAGCATTATAAAACGAGCAAATTTTGAATGGAGCACCAGAATGAAAAAACTATTTAAAAAAGATATTGCTCCTAGCTTACCTATGACCAAGTTCTTTTTAGCTATGGGAGTAAATCTACCGCCAGAATCTAGCGTTAAAATAAATGCAGGATTGAACAGACCCGACTTTATGAAACAATATGTTTTGCCTGAATATAAAGCAAAAGTTGTTAAGTATTTTGATGATATTGAAAAAGAAGCTCCTGATTACGCCAATAAAGAAAAACTATCCGAACAAGGAAAAAACTATGTGAGAGCGGTCTATATCCCACCAATAGCTCTTGGCCTATCATTATTAATCGTTGCGCTTACAATAGGAAAAAATATAATTTTTATAGGGTCATCAATTATCTATGTATTTATGCGTAAAAAACAAATACCAAAATATATAAGTACCATTGCGTATATTGTAACATGGCTAGGATTCATAGGTATAACATCAACTTTTATAAATCAAAGCGAAAACTTCTACACAAAAAATAGAACTTACAAAAAATACTATGAAGAGGGCATGCAAAAACACCCCACAATTACGTTGTCTCTAGATGCAATAATTAGA
Organism: Alphaproteobacteria bacterium; assembly: GCA_021775895.1. Taxonomy (GTDB): domain Bacteria; phylum Pseudomonadota; class Alphaproteobacteria; order Micavibrionales; family CSBR16-224; genus JAJFGX01. The sequence continues at coordinate 8,123 of JAJFGX010000007.1, forward strand.
ATACAGCCAAGTATATATATCTATGGCAATACAGTGCTAAAACACTATCGATAGCTCTGCCTTTTTTTCTTTCGCTGTTGCTGAATAAGAAGTTGACGACGCTCTTTTCGTTCTTTAACTTCTTTTTCCAAAATAGCTTTATCTTTTGAACAAACATCATAGCTGGTTTTTTGCTCTTTCCATATTTGTCTAGCCCAGCGTCTTAATGTTTCTTTATCCATATTTAAAGCACGGTCAACTCGCTTACCAAAATAAATGCAAAAACTAGCCACACTCATGTTAATTGCGTGTTTAGATATATCATTAGCTAATTTTGTACGTAAAGTATGTAATTCTTTTGCAGGAGCTGTACTACCTTGACCTTTAAAAAAATTTATCAAGCGATTCTCATAGTCTGCTAGCAATAACTTATTCTTTGTAGTGAAGCGTTGATATTTAGGGTATAGCTCAGTATAGCCACTCGTTTTCTGGCAAGTAAGGCTAATAACTAATAATTCACTATGTATACGCAAGCCCTGCTCTGCTTCAAATTGTTGTATATTGTAACAATCATTGGAGCTAGCATAGGAAGCGGTACTATAAAACATTGCAAATAATAAAAATATAGCCCAGATAACAGGAAAACGATAAAACAACATCAAGTTGTCCTTTCTTATTAAGTTTTTTATGTGGCTATATTAATATAGGAACAATAATATATCAGCAAGCGATTTATATTTATAGTTTTTACTAGGGTCATAGCCCAAGTACTACCTTAGATCTATTTAAAGCCTTATTTTTAGCATAGCCAAGCCTTATTTTTTCTTCATGCAACTTTTTAAAAGCTTTTTCTTCCTCTTCCAAATTTAATATTTCAGCATTGCAAACCATATCAATAATCTGCTGTTCTGTTAACACGGTTTTTCTATTATCATGCTGATTATCAAACTCCACAGCCAGATCTTTCTTTCCATCTCTGACCACCTCTATTATACGCCAAGCCCTCACTCCAAATTTAGTATTAGCTCCATCTATCATAAACTGGCTTCCTCTTATAAAGTTATCTATACATTGTAACATTTAATTATTAATAATGCCTGTATTGACAATTACAATTCCCTATGCTATGTTAATAAATGTAGGCGGAATAGCGAGGAGTGATAAGTGTATCTTTGTATTTGCAATAAAATTAGTGACAAAAAACTTAAAGAATTTTTAGAAAATGAAGATAATATCTGCTCAGATCACCGAGTAAAAGATGTTTATAAAGAACTAACAGGAAAAACACCAAGCTGTGGTAAATGCCTAAACGACTTTAAACAAATGCTAGGTGATGCTAAAGGCGAACAACAATCTAGCCTTAAAACAACAAAAATGCCCATAAAGCAACAGACTAAAACCACATCTAAAAAAATATGATAAAAAGTTATGTATTTAATTTGACATGCATTAGATATTGTGCTATATTATGTATATGAAGCAACCAAGAATTATATACAACCTATAAAATAAAGGGCAAGAACATGGCAGAGCAAAACAATGAGTTATCAGGTAATGCAAAAGAAAACTTTCAAATTTTAGAAACTACACTAGAAAAATATGCAGTAGACCCTACTGATGGGCAGCTCATGGATCGAGTTATGAACTCTACTATAGAGCTAGTAAATACTCATAGTACAGATGAAGATAAGGAACTTGCCATTCAATCCTACAATCTTGCCTATACATTATTAGGTGAATCTAAACCTGAGCCTGAAAAATTTGAAGAAGAAGCAACCAAAATTGCAACAGATATTCAAGAAATGTTAAATAGAAAATTCTCAGGTAATTTTAAAGATGCAGAAAATGATAATAATGAAATTTCAAATGGAGCATTTTTGCAACATGTAACACAAATAGTAAGTACCATGGTTGATAGAACTGCAGATGATTTGCCAGGTAGTGTAAGTTTCAGAACTGCAATGGATGTCTTTGCTGATGACAATGCAAATGCAACTGAACAAACCATGCAACTAATAAAAGAAAATAAAAAGGCAAATCCTGAAGGTGAGGCAGCCAATGCTTTAAGTACACTAGCAAACAATATACAAAAACAGACTAGTCAAGATCGAGACAATCACTTGCAAGCAGCTAAAATTTTTGCATCTTCAAATGACCCAGAAAAAGCAATACTACCACTTACAGTATATTCTGCGAATCATGGTTCTGAAGAAAATCGTGACGATTTAAGAAAAGTTATGAGTGATAATGAAAAAAATCTATCTAATGCTGTAACAGCTGGTATTCAGCAAATAATGGACAAAATGGAATCGTCTATAGCTAAAGAAAGTATGTTTAATATTGCTATTGTACCATTACCACCTAAACAAGATGATGAGACAGAAGGTACAAAAGAAGAAACTAAATTTGTACTTTTGACCAAAATGATTGATGATTTACACAACAACTATCAAGGTGATGATAAAGAAACAATGATACAAGCCGCAATAAATGTAGCTTTAGTTCCCTTAACTCACTCTAGTGGTGAAAAAGTGACTGCTCCATTAACAGAGGTGTTTAAATATATTGATGAGAATGAAGATTATCGCCTTAAAGTGATTGAAGAGATTCCAACCCACCTACCGAGCAATCTCCTTGATATGTTGTACGGCACTGCAAATGAACAAATGCTCTCACCAGGACAAATGACAGTTGGCTTAGATAATCTAGAAATGGATGGCAGGGTTAAAAATGTAATGCAGAAAATTCAATACCATCAAAATGAAGCAATAAGTCGTATGGAGCCTTCCGAAGAAATGCAAACAGCCGCTGAATATTTAATGGTTAATGCCATGGTGACGCTTTCTAATGCCATGGAGAAACCAAACTCACTAACAACATTTCATAATAATGATGGTTACTATGGTATAGCTAATGATACTAAACACCCAGATCTTTCATCTATGGGAGGAATGGTAAAGGTTGCAGATGTTGTGCCTGAATTAAATCAAGCAATTGATGTGTACACAAATTTAAGCAAAACGTTTCTTTTGCCATCAGATGACCCAAAGAAGTTAGAGCTACGCCCTATGTTTACAAATACAGATAGTAGACTACAAGAACAGCTGAAAAATGCTGTTAATAAGGCTGGTTTCCATTTAGGTGCATTATTACCAGACCTTCAAGGCCATATGAATAAAATGCTAACTGAGAAAAAAGCAACTGAAATAGCTAACACTCCAGTACCAAAGGTTGTGCGTAGCAATAGACCTAAGAATTAATAGTTTGGTGCTTACAAAGCATTGTGCTACCACGCACCATTTTAGGTACATCGAATGTTCGCTTAATGCCTAGCGTATAGTCATCATCAAGCGCATAGAGGCTAGTGCATGAAACTTTCTTTCCTGCCTGCTGTTCTGATATTTTTGGGCAAAATACCATTTTCTGTCCATCTTTATCAAAATATGCTTGTATAGATGATGTTTCTTTTTGTGCTTTTTTTTGCAGGGGTATAAATAAAACATCACCTCTATATATATCAAAAGCAGTGTCACCAATAGGAAACCAACCTTTTGCAAATTTTGCCTGACCACCAGTAATTGAGCAATGAACAGAATCAGTTCTGTCAGGTGCGTCTATGGATACTTCTATAGATTCTTTTACCTCAACAAAACTAGGTGAAAATGGTATTGACGACTTATTTGGAACACAGCCAACAAATAGAACCAACATAAAAAATAAACTAAAATAACTAATTATAATTTTCATTTATTTACCCTCTAATACATTTTTAACCATTTTTGCCAGCTGTTGCAATGTAAATGGTTTTTGTAGAAAAAATGTGTTCTCACCAAATTCATCTTTAAATCGATCTTCAGAGTAGCCAGACATAAAAATAATTTTCACATCAGGGTAAAGGCGACGTACATGTTTTGCAAGTGTAGGCCCGTCCATTTCAGGCATTATTACATCTGTAAGTAAAAGTTCAAGGCTAATATTATCTTTTTCAAGTATTTCCATAGCAACTTCACCATTCGAAGCATCAATAATTTTGTAGCCTTTATTACTTAATGCTCTAGAGCTAAAAGTTCTTACAGCATCTTCATCTTCGACTAACAATATTGCAGCAGAGCCAGTTAGATCCTCTGCTTTTTCTTCTGTTTTTTCTATAGCTTTTGCTTCTAACTTATTATTAGCATTGTTACTTTCGTCTATATTATGCCTAGGTAAGTAAATAGTAAAACATGTCCCCTCACCGACAACACTATCTACAGATAAAAAACCACCTGTTTGGTGAACAATTCCATGCACCGTAGATAATCCAAGTCCTGTACCAGCGCCGATTTCTTTTGTCGAGAAAAATGGCTCAAAAATACGAGACAATACATCTGGCTCAATACCCGTACCAGTATCTTTAATATGTATGGCAACCCATTCACCAACGGGTAAATACTCATCTTCGTTTAAACTTTCTAATGTATCATTTGTATAATTTTCTGTAATAATATCGAGCCTACCATTGCTTCCCATGGCATCTCTGGCATTAACCACAAGGTTAATCAATACTTGTTCTAACTGCCCCTCATCAGTTTTTACTGCCCACAGGTTTTGACCATGTTTAATGTTCAAGCTAATATTAGCTCCAATCAATCGTTGCATCAGATGCAACAAATCACTCAATACGTCTGTAACGTCCAAGACCTTTGCTTGCAAAGTCTGTTGTCGTGAAAAAGCCAATAACTGCCGTACAAGATTTGAAGCTCTATTCGCATTTTGTTTAACCTGCATTATATCAGAAAAAGATGGATCTCCCGCTTTATGACGTAAAAGAAGTAAATCACAAAAACCAATCATTGCTGTAAGTAAGTTATTAAAATCATGCGCTATACCGCCTGCAAGCTGACCTATACCTTGCATTTTTTGTGATTGTGTGAATTGTTGCTCTAAATTTTTCTGCTCTGTTAAATCAATAAAGTACAAAGCTAATTGCCCATTACCAAGCGAATGAGCATATATTCGCACAGGTATTTTGCCTTTGTTTTTTACCAGATCAATTTCTATGGATACAACTTGCTGTTCCCCATTATTTAATGTCAACTCTATCCACTGCTTTAATGTTTCATGTTGATTCTTTGGAATTAACAATAATAGCTCTGCACTATCAATTTTTGTATCTCCTGCCAATTTCTTAAATGCCAAATTATAACTAGAAATAGCAAGATTAGCCTCAATTATACACATACCTAATGGAGCGTCCATAAATACATTTTGAAACTGTTCGCTATGACCTTTACTGTTGTCTTTCATAGGTTTATCTGCCGAGTTTAAGCCTAGAAATACAGATTGTGCAAAAATATCATAGTTATTATATGCTTGTTTTTCTGTTTTATACTTATTCGTCATATCATAAATGTGCCACTGCCTACAATCTTTCCATTCTGGCAGAGTATAAAGTGTTAGTTTCAACCATTTATCAAGACTTTTACTTTGATCTAAAAATACAAAAGGCTCATTCAACGAGTTTTCTTCGTGCATATGCAATGATTGCAGTTGTTGCTGTAATCTATGTGGCATAGTAAAAATAGATGATATATCCGAATATGATGTAGTTTTTGTCTCACCAAATAAAGAACTCCATGCTTTATTCACATACAAGTATTGACCTTCTTTATTAGTGATAGCATGAGGGCTTTCATCATAATCTAGCACATCAAGAAGCATTTTTTTATTATCTTCTGAGCGAGTAAAAATTCGCACAAGCATCAAAATAGCTAGCCCACCAATAATACCATAGCTATATATTACTGCGACTCCAAGCAAAGGCACTCCACGCATTTCAAGAAAGTTGGCCGCAATAAGAACAGCAACAACCCCATAAATTATACTAGTTATAGCCACGATCAAGACACGAATAATAGGTGATAATTTTTTATCTCTATTTTTGTCTACAGCTCTATCAATAAAAAAATTAGAATGACTCATAATTGAAAACTATACTTTATAATTTAAAACGATACTTTTTAAACACTACATTAATTTTAACCTAACACATATCAAGAAAATAATGTATTGTTAGTTAATTATATTTTAATTTAAGGAGCAAAAAAATGACAGAACTGATTCAAGGTGAAACAGGAACATGGGAGATGGTAATAGGATTAGAAATCCATGCTCAAGTTACATCTAACTCTAAACTTTTTTCAGGTGCAGCAACTGCCTTTGGAGCATCACCAAATTCACAAGTCAGCCTAGTCGATGCGGCAATGCCAGGTATGTTGCCCGTAATTAATGAATACTGCGTAGAACAAGCTGTGCGTACAGGACTTGCCTTAAATGCCAAAATTAATTTAACTTCAGTATTTGAAAGAAAAAATTATTTCTATGCTGACTTACCTCAAGGTTACCAAATATCTCAATTTGAAACACCCATCGTTGGAGAAGGTAGCATTGAAATTGACCTTGCTGATGGCAGCACAAAGACCGTCGAAATTGAAAGATTACACCTAGAACAAGATGCTGGTAAATCATTGCACGACCAACACCCATCTAAAAGCTATGTAGATCTTAACCGCTCTGGCAATGCTTTAATGGAGATTGTATCCAAACCTGACCTCCGTTCTGCCGATGAAGTTGCCTCTTATGTATCTAAAATCAGAGCGATTCTTAGATACTTAGGTTCTTGTGATGGCAACATGGATGAAGGCTCTATGCGTTGCGATGTAAACCTATCTATACGTAGACCAAATGATGAGCTAGGTACTAGAACAGAAATAAAAAATATGAACTCAATCCGTTTTATCAAACAAGCAATTGCCTATGAGGCAAGTCGTCAAATTGATATAATAGAAAGTGGCGACAAAGTTGTTCAAGAAACCCGATTGTTTGATACAGTCACTGGTGAAACAAGGTCTATGCGTTCTAAAGAAGATGCTAATGATTATAGGTATTTCCCAGACCCTGACTTATTACCTTTAGTCATTGAGCAAAGTTTTGTTGATGCAATAAATGATAATATGCCAGAGCTACCAGATGAAAAGAAACACAGATATATCAATGACTATGGTATGAATGCCTATGATGCAAGTGTCTTAATAGCCGAGAAATCCAGAGCAGAGTATTTTGAAATAGTTGTCAAAAATCGTGATGCAAAATTAGCTACTAATTGGTTAACTACAGAGCTTTTGGGAGCTTTGAAAAAGGCAGAAAAAGATATTGAAGATAGTCCAGTAAGTGCTGAGCAACTAGGTGGGTTAATAGAACTTATCTCAAACAACACAATTTCAGGGCGTATAGCCAAAGAAGTTTTTGCTGAAATGTTTGAAACAAGTGCAGATGCTATTACTATAGTCGAAGAAAAAGGGCTAAAACAAGTAACTGATACGGGAGCTATTGAAGCTATAGTTGATGAAGTATTAGCAGACAATCCAGACAAAATTGAACAATATAAATCTGGCAAGGATAAATTATTTGGCTTTTTTGTTGGACAAGTTATGAAGAAAAGCCAAGGCAAAGCTAACCCAGCTATGGTTAATCAATTATTGCAGGATAAATTAAAGTAAAAAAAATGACAAAATTAATAGCCTTCGATATTGATGGAACTCTTGTGAACTCGTGGCTTATGTGTGAGGAAGAGATTATTAGCTATTCTAATGAAAATGACTTACCAGTTCCATGCATTGAAACCATAAAAATCAACTACGCTGCACATCATGAAATTGATTTTAAATGGGGCGTCGAGCTTCACGACCAAAAACAGCACTTATATAATGTATTTGAACGTGTAGATTCTACGATACCTCCACTATTTGAAGGCACTCTTCCTTTTTTAGAGGAGCTAAAGCGTAGAAATTATACTCTAGGTATTGTAACTGCCAAAGCATCAGAACCAATGTTCGATATACTTGATCACTATGAACTAAATGATACATTCTCTGGAATTAGAACTTCTTGTGATGAAAACACACGAGGAGAAAAAAGAAAGCCTGCCCCAGACCAACTATTAAGCCTTGCTAAGGAGTTAAACTTTGCCCCAAGTGAAACTATTATGATTGGTGATACAACAATGGACATGGAAATGGGAGCTAATTCTGGTGCATATAGCATTGGCGTTACATGGGGTAACCATTGCGTTGATCTACTTACAAAGGCAGGAGCAAACAAAATTATAGATGATGATTTTGATGAATTACTACAACATATTATAGATATAAGTTAAACTATGGCTGGAACTAATAAAATAGTTGAAGGATTACCAGATAGCCACCCGAAAGGGCCTGCCATTATTTTAGTGAACCCTCAGCTACCAGAAAACATTGGCACGACAGCCAGAGCAATGCTTAATTGTGGGCTAATGGATTTACGCCTCGTCAAGCCACGTGAGAAATGGCCTAATGATGATGCTATACCTGCAAGCTCAGGCGCTAGTATCGTACTTAACAATGCAAAACTCTACGCAACAACTAAAGAAGCTATACAAGACTTAAACTTTGTATTTGCGACGACAGCTCGCCATCGAGACATGATAAAATCATCATATACTCCAGATTTAGCCGCTAAAGAAATCATTGCTAGGCATAACAATACAAAAACTGAATGCGGTGTTTTATTCGGGCCTGAGCGTTCAGGCTTAACCAATGATGATGTTTCTCTTGCTGATGCAATACTACATGTGCCTCTAAATTCTGGCTTTTCTTCCCTTAATTTGGCTCAAGCTGTTTTGCTAATTGGCTATAGCTGGTTTTCACAATGCGAAGAACAGCAAAGCCAAGATTTAACTCTACATATGGGTGATACCAAGCCTGCAACAAAAGACCAACTAGATTTAATGTTAGAGCGACTTACCACCGCATTAGATGAAAAAGGATTCTTTAATAGCCCGAGCAGAAAGCCATCAACTATAAGAAGTCTGCGTAACATGTTTGGACGAATGGAATTTACTGAGCAAGAAATTCAAACTATGCATGGCATTATTACCGCCCTCGCCTATGCCAAGCACCCTAAAAATAAATAACACAACATCATTTATTGACATAACAACGTAAATATGTTAAGGTAACTCTTTACTATATAATAAAGAGTAATTTTAATGGTCAAAGAGACAGTAAATAATAAGGGTATTCCAAAGCCAGTGCTAATAGCACAAGAGGTTTTAGATGGCTTTAAGAATGATCCATTTTATGAGGCATTAAAAAAAGCTATAATTCCACTTGCCGTGCAGATGGAAAGATCAGGTGTTGAGCCAACCGTAAAGGTTCTAAAAGCCCATGCTGAAAAAGGCGTAGAGCATGTAAATAGCATTAGAAAGACTTTTTCAACCAAAGCACAAAAACAGCAAAAATCTTATACAGAGATCATAGCGGAATTAAACAAAGGCATTTATTTTAAAAAAATAAAACAATACAGACAAAAAACAGACCTTTCTGACTTAACCGCCTTTCAAAGAGCTGTTTATGCAAACAATATAAGCAATTTTAAAAAACTAATAAAAGATGGTTGTAGCAAAGAAAATAATAGAGCTTTAACTATATCAGCTGAAAGTGGACATAAAACAATAGTAAAAACCTTATTAGAAAAAGGAGCTAGTGCAAAGTTTGACCATAGTCTTGCCCTTGTACGCTCATCTAAGAATGGACATAGAAAAATAGCTAAGATGTTATTAGAATCAGGGGCTGACCCAAAAGCAAGAAATGGCTCTGCTTTACTATATTCATCTTTAAATGGGCATATGGAAGTCGTTAAAATGCTATTAAAGGGAGGAGCGAATGCAAAAAATATTGATATATATCATATTAAATCCATGTCTAGATATGGTCATGCTAGAATTGTACAGACTTTAATAAATAATGGTAAGAACTTAAATAATAAAAATCTAACCCCAGTAGAACGAAGAGAAATTGAAAGAAAGCTGAAAAACCTTGCCGACTGGAGGAGAATGTATGGGGCAGAACCTCCAAAAGGGCTGGACGGAGAAAATCCACATGGTTTTAAACCTGAATTATTTGAAACTGTAAAAAGCTGGCTAATTGAAGAAGGACATGAGGAAAAAGACGCTACTAAATATGCATATGGTGCGTCAACTTTGTTTAAAAATGAAACTCAAATTCTACAATATCTAGAGAAATGGGGCGAGGCTGGCAAGCAACCTCTACATAATTTAACTTATATGATTAAATTGCCTTTAACTGGAAAAATAGATTCTAAAGCTTGGGCAGATGCGAGCATAAAATTTGGCTCAGAGATGTCAAAACTAGTCTCTTTTGCTGATAAACTGCCCCAGCCTGCTGAATCTTTGAACAAAACTAAAGAAAAATGCGCTGAATTTAATTATGAACGAGCGAGCGAGCATAAGGCTCTGGCAAGCCTGTGTATGTCTCATAATGTTGATGAAGATGATTTTGAACAAGCACTTGAGATTGTGCTGAAAAATCAAAATCCAACCTCAAACATTCCAGATATTAAAATCTCTGGTGATCGTTTTGGTATGGAGGGCTACAGTTTTGAAAAACTGCCCGATGGTGATATTAGAGGGTTGTTTTTAGGTGAAATAACTGGTTGTTGTCAATCAATTGGTAGTGCTGGCTCTGCTTGTGCGGAGAATGGCTATAAGTCAGAGGATTCAGGTTTTTATGTCGTGATGGACACAAAGCAAAAAATTATCGGTCAAACTTGGGGCTGGCTCGGTAAAAATGACGAGCTGGTTTTTGACTCGCTTGAGAGTCTAACTGACCGCATAACTACAAAACAATGGCAGGATATTTGTACTGAAACTGCCAAAGAAATTGAAACTTCTTTAAATGTTGGGACAGGTGGCGAAACTCCAGCAATGAGTTTCAACAAAGCGAGCAGTCCGGCAACTCCCAAAACTCCATGCAGTTATAGTGATGCTGCTAGACAGTATAGAGTTCTTAGGAATGTAAAGTTGTAATTGCTTTAAGCCGAATTCTTATGTCGCCAAGAGGCTGGATTTTCTAAAAATTCTTTAACTATATTAATATCATCTTGATTAAATAATTGTTCAGCTTCGGCAACTTTAATTATATCTTTCCATGTTGTTAGGTAGTGAAGAGCGAATTTTGATTCTCTAAATATTTTTTCACTATTTGCAAAAATATCATAGAAAAACGGGCAGAATACGTGATTTATTTGAGCACCTGCCTTACGTATAGCCTCAACAAATATAGTTTTACTACCGCCGTCTGTCGCCATGTCTTCGACTAATAATACATTTGGATTTTCTACATCAGAAAAATTACCTTCAATTTGTGACATACGACCAAAACCTTTAGCTTTTTTGCGAACATAAAGCATCGGCTTATTTAAGGCCTCTGCAAGCCAAGCCGCATATGGTATTCCAGCTGTTTCACCGCCTGCAATATAATCAATTTCATCAATATTTAGCGTTTTTTCTAAATGTAGACGAGCAAAACGCATAATATCTGCTCGCTCTTTAGGGTAGGAAATTAAACGTCTGCAATCAACATAAACAGGGCTTTTCTCGCCAGATGTTAAAGTAAAGGGCTCTATCGTAGAGCCTGACAACATAACGCAACCAGTCGATATCAAATTTCTTGCAACACTTGCAGATATCTCATCATTTGCAGGGTGCTTTACTTGCATTGTTATCTCCTACGATAGAAGTTCTGGGAACTCACTTTAAACAGCCAAAAATTACGGACTACAAAAGCAACTAACATGATAAATGAAAATATAATGAAAGACCCACATAGCCCCATAAACAACCACCAGCCATCATCAATAGAGCCTTTATAGGTTGCACGCATCCACAAAAAGAACAAGCCTGTAATAAATATGTTTAAACCAACCATGGTTGTGTTGTAGATGCTAATAGATCGCTTATCATTATGATCTGGTTGGAACATAAAAAACAAAATAAGTAACACAACAGTAATTAAAAATAAAAAGCCAACAATAAAATCCATAAAAACCCCTATTTAAGATGAGTCTAACTATTATATATTATAAGATAGATACTTCAATAGATGAATTATTATTTTATTTGTGAATGAAGAAAGCTTTCAGCAAGAGCCGCATCAATCATAAGGCTAAATTGTTTTTTTAGTAATTTATTTAAAGGGTTTAGAGTTATAACAATTCCTTTTTTATCACTCTTTAAAACATGTCCTGTATGCATTAAGCTAATTACATTATTACCATGAGATAGTTTTAAGGTTAAGTCAGGAGTATTGCTAATATAGTTGTTATTGTTACTGGGTTCTAATAATAAACCACTCTGGCTCCAGTTTACAACTTTAAATGTTTCACCATTTAAGCAAGCTTCCATATTTTTGCCATCAAGTCGATTGTGCTCACGTCTATTAGCCTCTTTACTTTCGACACCACGTCTAGGAAATAGATATGACATTGTTTTGCTTATTGTACCCATTGCAGATCCCCTAATTAATTGTTGAGTTTATATAGATTTTCTTAGAATTTTATCAAGCTTAAGCTCTGTATCTATTTTAAGTGCTTTAAGATCATTTTTTGTATCTCTTTCTAGCTTATTAAGTTTTTCTATAGCCACTGTATTTATTCTTTCAGAAGCCTCTTGAAAAACAGTATCAAGATTATCTAATGTTTTTATTTCGTTAGTTTCTAATATCATATACTGCCTCATATTTCTTTAGTTTAACTCAATAACAGTACGGATCTTAACATATAGCGAGTGTCTTGTCAAGTTAGTTGCGCAAGTTCAGCTATGCAGTTGATTTTCTTACAATATCTACTATGGGAATCTAATTTTTTCGTGACAGGTAGAGCATCTTTGTTCTATTCCACGTCCTGCAGTATCCATATCACAGTTCTTTTTGTGTATGTCAATAGGGGCTAGGTTAAGTTCATTATCTGCGTATAATTTAACTTTTTTCAATTGTTTTGTTGTATCTATTTCTAACTCATCGAGCTTTCTTGCCGTTGTCTTGTTTATATTCTCTGAAACCTCTTGAAAAATAACATCAAGGTTATCTAACATACTAACTTTATTGTCTTTTAGTAGTTTTAATATGTTCATCTTGTTAATCCCTATTTTAAAATAATAAGAATCATATTAAGGCATGGAAAAAGCTTTGTCAACTAAATATGACCAACCAGATTGCTTTAACTTCTACACTAAGGGGAGAAATAATCATAATTATTTCTTGTTTTTTAGAGTTGGGTAAGTTTTTGCTGCTTTTGCAATATTAGCCTGTTTTTCTGCTTCAAGCTCTCTTCTTATTTTAGCTTCAAATGTTTTGTGTGCTGCATATTCAAGCTCATTTCTTGTATCATAGTTGAGATTTCCAAGTTTATTTTTGGTGTCTCTTTTTAGTTTATCAAGCTTTTCTACAGTTACAGTATTTATTCTTTCAGAAGCCTCTTGAAATACATTATCAAGATTATTTAAAATTGATTGTTCTTTTGCCATTATATTACCCTTTCTAGTGGTCACTTAGAGGTATTACATAACCCAAAATCTTTGTCAAGACCTGAAATAAAAAACTCTATTAATATCTGTAATGCTCTGGCTTAAATGGCCCTTCAGTTTCAAGTCCTAGATATTCTGCTTGCTTATCGGTTAGAGTAGTTAGTTTTACTCCAATCTTATCAAGATGCAGCCTAGCAACTTTTTCATCAAGCTGTTTTGGAAGCACATAGACTTTATTTTCGTAATTGTCACTATTATGCCACAATTCAATTTGAGCTAAGACTTGATTAGTAAATGATGCACTCATAACAAAACTTGGGTGACCTGTCGCACAACCAAGGTTAACTAGTCTTCCCTCAGCTAGAAGTATAAGTCTCTTGCCATCAGGAAAGATAATTTCATCAACTTGATCTTTCACATTCTCCCATTTGTATTTACGCAAGGCATCGACTTGAATTTCATTATCAAAGTGACCAATATTGCAAACAATTGCACGGTCTTTCATCTTATGCATGTGATCAATAGTAATAATATCAACATTACCTGTTGTAGTTACGAATATGTCTCCTAGATGAGTCGCATCTTCCATAGTGACAACTTCATAGCCTTCCATAGCCGCTTGCAAAGCACATATTGGGTCAATCTCAGTGATTAGAACCCTAGCACCTTGATTACGCAAGGACGCAGCAGAGCCTTTACCAACGTCACCATAGCCACAAACAATAGCAACTTTACCAGCAATCATAACATCTGTTGCACGTTTAATTCCATCAACTAAACTTTCACGGCAACCATATAGATTGTCAAATTTAGACTTTGTAACGCTATCATTAACATTAATCGCAGGCATTTTAAGAGTGCCTTTTTTCTCCATATCATATAGGCGATGTACACCTGTTG
>JAJFGX010000061.1 GCA_021775895.1 Alphaproteobacteria bacterium
TTTAAAGGAAAGTAAACTTAAAGATCGGCTGACCAATAAATCTCATAATGTTCAATCATCCATACAAACACTCTCTGCAAATAAAGCTCGACCAGTTAACCAACAAGCACGGTCTATTACTTCAAAAGCAAAAAACAGAGATTAATCTGGCCAATTCTTCAAAATCAGTCGAGGCAATTTATCGAACCAGCGCTTGGCTTCCGCATAGAACTTAATCAGTTTTGGCAGTTTTACTTGAGGCACAAGCCAAAACATCACAACAGTTGAGAGCTTATTGCTAGTTTTCAGGTTACGCTTACCAGCTTTTCTAAATCCTCGAAGCTCACCTGTTTTGCGAGCATAAGAAGCTTGCACATTTTCTACGACCAGCAAAGACGACCCATTGCGCCTGTAAACAAAACGAAGTTTCCCAAAACGATGTTCAGGAAAGTTACTCGGATTAATTCGTTTACCACCTACGCCACATTTTGGCGCATTTGGCGTTGGTATTGCAAGCCACGTGATAGTGATGCAAGTGTTGGAGTGTCTGGTGATATGAAGGCTATAGCAAATGCCATAAGTCAAAATATGGTGAAGATGTCAGAGCTTGTTCTAGCAGAAGCGCTAGCACAGGAAAAGCCACAGAAAAATAAAAAGTCTAAAATGAGCAGGTAGCTCTATTATTTGATGTTGACACATACTATCTGAAAGCATAGTATTTCCATTATTGTAGTACAATAAAATGGAGAATTAGTTGTCATGACACTTAAAAAAATAAGTACTCTAATCTTTGCCTTTAGCTTGATGGTTGTAGCTGTTGCGAATACTTCTTACGCTCAAGTGACTTCCACTTTTACCGTTAGAATGGAAGACAAAATGTTTATTAATACGGTGCCATTAGCTGCCTGTAACCCAGCAGGGCTATCAGCTGTTTGGACACCAGCAGGTTTAGCTGCCTATTTAGCATTTTGTAAAGCAACTAGCTTGGGTGAAAATCCACCGACTCCAAATATTGTAGCTCCACTTGATGCACGAATCAGAGCAGGCGTAGATTTAAGATGGCAATGCACAGCTGGCAACCCAGCTCCTTTTGGTGGCTTTATGGTTAGGCTAGCAACAGCAGGTGGTACTGAAGGCCCTGCCTTTTTGGGCATTAAAGGTATTGTAAACCCAATTGCTATACGAAATAATATTAATCTTAATGGAACTTATGGTTATGTATCTTCAGGCTTTCCTAACCCTATTGTAGAACCCGGTTTTCAAGTTCATAAAATTAGGTTGAGATCTGATATTTGGGATAAAATATCAGGTTCAATTACTTGTGGCACTGACAATCGTGGACTGCCAACATCAAGATTATCATATAAGTTGCTAAAGTCAGCTTTCCCGTCTACTAAGCTATGGATAAGAACTCCTATGACAGCTCCTACCTCGGTATTGAGACTTAATGTTGCACAAGGAACTTTTGATAACTTGTGGGCTTTACCTGCAATTCCAGCACCTTAATTTAAGAAGGATTTATAATCATGAATAAAATTCAACGCACTGGTTTAATTGGCTCTCTTTTTCTATCACTTTTTGTATTGAGTAGTTGTATAACAATACCAAACTTAAAAAAAGAATGTACTTTTAATCCACCACAAGCACCGAATCCGCTACCTGTAGGTTTTGACTGGAATCCTTTGGCAGAAAATTGGTGTAAACAATTAGAAGATTGCGGCATGGGTTTTAATAACTGTGTTAATGAATATATGAGTGCGATTAATAATCCTCCGCCAGCAGGTGTTACTCTTGTAGATTCTACAGATAATACACCAACTACAATTGGTGTTGAGAAAACTCAAACAGATGAAGGATCTATGGATCTTGTGTGTGAGAATTCTGAAGAATATCTAAATCGTACATTTTCTTGCTATCAGGGTGAGTTGGAAGAGATTCCTCTATTAGTTGAGCAGTAATTAGATCTTAGCTCTAGTTATCTAGCTCTGAGTCCCAGTATAGGTAATCGTCCCAACTTTCATGTAAAAAATTAGGCGGGAAAGCCCGCCCATTTTCTCGTAATTGATAGATAGTTGGGGTGGTGGGTATCCTTAATGGATGCATATTACATTCGCTTGATAGGAAATCACTTTTTTTAGTGTTGCAACGTCCGCAAGCAGCAACAATATTCTCCCAAGATGTGTCTCCACCTTTTGATTTAGGGATAACATGATCAAAAGTTAACTCATTAGTTTTGAATACCTCACCACAATATTGGCATTGCCACCTATCACGTAGAAATACATTAAACCTTGTAAAAATAGGTTTACGCCTTGGTAACACGTATTCCTTTAAAGCAATAACGCTAGGAAGCTTCATTTCAAAGCTAGTTGAGTGAACTTTGTGATTATTGTATTCCGATACGATGCTTACACGCTCCATAAATACAGCTTTAATAGCATCTTGCCATGACCAAAGAGACAAAGGGAAGTAGCTTAACGGACGAAAATCCGCATTTAAAACTAACACTGGACAATTATCAAGTCTAAGTGACATAAATTAAGTCCTTTCCTTGTGATAAAAAACTCCCCACTGTTATATTATAGCATATTTAACTGAAAATAACAAAAATATAGTAATTTCTATTAAAAATACCATGTTTTTAATAGAAATTATAACGAGCGACTGCGAAGCGGGCTTTGCCCGAAGCCTTAAGTGGCGTTTGAACGTGGTTTGTAATATTCTTATTGCAAACCACTATAAGCTTAGAATCTTTTTGGATTTAATACAGATTGTAAAAAATGCGTGCCTGAGATCAAGCCTTTTTCATCAATTGAATGTCTAAGGTCAGGACATGGTAAAGCTTCTATTGGTATGTTTTTAGATTCTAGAAGCTGTTTTGCTTGGTTTAAGCTACTAAATGGCACAATATCATCTAATTCACCATGTACAAGAAAAATTGGTAATTTTGTTAATGACTCTTCTTGTTCATTATCTAGGATTAAAGCACCCGAATAACCAAGAACTCCAGCCAAAGGCTCTGGATATAGCAAAGCGGTATAAAGAGCAACCATAGTGCCTTGAGAAAAGCCACATAAGGTTAAGTCTTTGTTTTTTATATCGTATTTATCTTTTATCGCAGAAAGATATTCTTTTAGTATTGTTTGCGTAGATTTGACTCCAGCAATCATTTTAGTTTCAGAACGGTCTTGCAGGCTAAACCACTGATAGCCCATGGGAGCCATGTCACATGCCTCTGGTGCATCAACGGCTAAAAATAAAGTATTTCGTAGCTGTGGTGACATAATTGGAGCTAAAGATATTAAATCTTCAGCATTGGAGCCTAGGCCATGTAAAAATAAAACAATATTTAATGGAGCATCGCCAGATATTGCTCCATAACTCAAAGTTCTTAAAGGTAGTCCTGTGACTTCTTCTATATTCATTTATAGTCTTCCCACTTAAATTTTACACGTTGTTATTGCGTCTCTCGCCTAGGTTACTAGGCTTCGTTCCTTATGCCTAGTGTAAAAATAAATTGAAAAGACTATATTTATCTATTTTGTATCTTTTTCAATGACTCGGTAATATTTATTATGCTTAGGAGTGTCTTGTTTGATATTTTTATCCTCTTTTTCTTCTTCTTTTTTTTCTATTTCTTCAACATTCTCTTCTTTATCTTTATTGCTATCTATAACGACTCTATAATATTTGGAGTCTTCTTTACTGTCTATTTCATCTGCGGAAACAAGAGTTACATTAATAAATGTAAAGCTAAGGAGTATAAAACTAATAAATAGGTAATGTGACATTTAATGCATTCTCCATTAGAAATAAGGGTTGTTAGGTTTAGATTGAATTTTAGGAGTTAAAGTATTGCTTTTATTTTGCTCTCTTTCATCTATATGTCGTTTGATTGTAGACATTATTGAGCTATAATTTTTATGATATGCAATATCATGTGGATAAAAATCAGCATTATTTTTTACATTAGGATTAGCACCATTAGACAATAAATAATCTACAAGTTCTGCATTATTAAAGCGTACAGCAATGTGCAAGGCTGTATTTCCATCTTTATCTTTTTTATCAATATTGAGACCAGCTTTTAGAAAATAGCCAGTAATTGTTGGTAGACCTGTTTCTGCTGCATGATGCAAGAAACCACGTGTATCATTTTTTGGGAAGATATGAAGATTGGCATTATTATTCAAAAGTATCTCAACTGGTTTTGGTGAAAACTTAACCGTAGCGTAGTAAATGGCACTACGACCATTTTTATCTAAAAGATTAATCTTTGCTCCATTCTCAATCAACATTTCCATTAGGGTGGAGTGCCCCTCATAAGCGGCTAACATTAAAGGGGTTCGACCTTCATTGTCTCGTATGTTCCAGTCTATATCTTCTGAGAATGAATTCTCTAACACACCAGCTAGAACGTGTTGCTTACCTAGTTTCGCAATATGGTGAATTAAAGTTGAGCCTTTACTGTCTTTTTCATTAATATCATGGCTAATTGCTTGAGCTATATATAAAACATTCTCTGTTCGCCCATGTTTTATAGCTGTCATTAAGGGAGTTGCTCCGCTATTGTTGCGTGTAGAAAGTAGTGTATCCATACTATGAAACTTTTTTAATCGTTCTATATTAACATTCTCTGAAAGTTGATGCATTACTGTATTACCAAGAGTGTCAGTAGCTTCTAAGTTCGCATTCTTTTTGTGTAGCATATCTGCAATAATTGATTTTTCTTCAATGTTCTTAAAGCCATCTGCCGTAAACATAAAAGCTGTTTTCTTCCAGTAATCCTGACTTTGTATTTCAATGTCTATATCTTGCTTTAATAAATATTCTGCAATTTCTACATGTCCTGTGAAGGCAGCTTCTTGTAATGGAGTGCGGTGAGCTCTTCCATAGCTGTTTATATCAAAACCATATTTTTGTAGCTGTTCTAGAATGTCTACAGCCAGTTGTTTATTCTCTATTTCATATAGTAAATCTATAGGTCTACGTTCATTAAAAGATGGCATAGCAGGATCTGCTCCAGCAGCTAACAACGAATTTACAGCTTCAATATTTTCTTGCTCTATAGCAATATATAATGGACTTTTTTGCGTGTGGTCTTTTTTATTTACGTCCATGCCATATTCAATTAATTGTTCAATAATTGCTATGTCAGCATTTACATTAATGGCTTGGTTTAGCATGGTTTCTCTATCTGGGTAGAGATCAATTCCTTTATCTAATAAATAAAGGGCGATTTCATCACGTGCTGCAGAGTTTCCATTTCCAAGAGAATAGGATAAAACTGAAATACTTGAGATATTATGAGCATTAATATTAGCCCCAAGAGATATCATTCTCTCTACAACAGGGAAATCACAATAGGTAACGGCTGTCATAATTGGAGTTGCTTTATCATGAGTCATTCTAAACTCATTCATATTAGTTACTACTTCATTATCGTTGAGTAATAAATCAATGCTATCCATGCAATTCCATTTTAAAGCAATGTGTAATGGAGAGCCAAATGTTTCATGGCGAAGTAATGGGTCTGCACCATTTTTCAATAAAATACTAGCGGTTTTATCGTGGCCATTATTTAAAGCTAAAAGTAAGGGTGTTTCAGAATTACTATCACGACAATCAATATCAAGCTTTTCAGCTAATAAAAGAGGTATTAAGTTACTATATCCTTTCTCTGCAGCAAGGTGTAATAGTGTGCGGCCGCCTATCATAAATTCTTTAGGGTTAGAGCCGTTTGATAAGAGCAATTTTACAGTATTAGGTGTTAAACCCTCAGTGATTGCAAAGCGTAATGGAGATTGACCGCTATAATTAGTGTGGTGAATTAGTTCAGGTTCATGTTTTAAGAACAAAGGAATTAGCTCATCATGTTCATGCATTAGTGCAATGTGAATAATATTGTCATTGTCATCATCTGCGAATTCAAGAAAATTCTTGGTATTATCTAAAAATAATTGACGAATCTCTTCAGTGTTATCATCAGCCATGGATAGGCCAATGTCTAATTTTCCTTTATTATTTTTATGTCGCAACTTATTAAAAACACGTCTTTTTTGTCCCATGAAGCAATGCCCAAAATTTATTTTAATATTTTATATTAATATATAACATATAGTCTTTAGTAATCATAGTAAAATGACTTTATTTATAGTTTTTATAAAATTTTAAGAAATTTAGAGCTAATTTAACTATAAATTATTTTTTTGTGCTATAATATAAAGATAAGGTTGATTTTATTAAGGTTGGTTTATTATATGTTGTTATTTTTTCGTGAGGTAGGCAAAATTAATAAGTATATTTTATTTGTGGCTTTATTTTTTATGTTCTTTGGAGTCTTGGGTGGCGTAAAGCCTGCTCAAGCAGTCACAAATGTTTGTGATAATGTTATGTGGACAAATTTTGAGCCTATAGCTTCTAATAGATGTTTTGCCGTTCCTACTGGAACGGTTATTTTTAGACCTGGAACTAAGGCAGCACCGCCTGGATCTGTTTGGTGGAGTGTTGTTGGTTATCCTATTCCTGTATCTGATGTATCAACACATCTAGTGTTCTTGACGTCATTTACAGATTTTAATTTAGGTGGGGTGCTACCAGCTTCTAGTGTTATAACTCCTCGTCCACCTGATCCATACGGAGTAACACCTTTTTATGGAATGGGTATTACACAAGGTTGGATGCCTGATAGCTCTGTTGGTGACACCCCACCTTTGGTTTTTACCTCTGGTACTCATGTTATTGCACCGCCTGGTGGTGATCCTCATGGCGCTGAGGCTTCAGGTACTGGTTTTTCTCCTAGGGCATTTGCACTTAAACTTACAGATCCAATAGTATTTTTAACAACGGGTGAAGCAATTATGGTGCCTATAGGAACTTCAATTGCACGTCCAACAGGTACGGTAGTTTGGCCCGATGCTGGTTGTCCTAGCTCTAGCATGCCTCCTCAACCTGGGTGTCAGACAACCTCTGGTACATTGTTGCCATTGTCAATGATGGGTCAAGGGCATCCTACTGTTGTAATGTTACCGGGGGATATTTTGATACCACCACCAGGATATGTGGATGGACCATGGCAAGATTCTGGTGCATATACTTATACTCCTTGGACTTTGCAAGAAATTGGACATTTAACAGCACCGTGGGGTTTAACTACTCTGTTTACTCCTCCTCCTCCTCCGCCTAGCGCGGTATTGCCATTGCCATGTGTTCCTTCAATACCTCCAAGCGGTACAGACCCTTGTATTCAGACTGCTTTTAATAATCTGCTCCCTGGGCTAAAGTTCGCCCGTGACTTTGAAGGAGGGGAGCAATTTCAGATTTTCTTGAATGATTGGTATAATAATGAATTTGAGCCTGCTATGAAAGATATGACTGAACAGTTAAATGTGGCTGCTGTTGACGAATCTCGTAATATTGGCTCTTTTTATGATGCTGAGACTCAAACAAAAACCCAAGGGTTGATACAGCATGAAGAAGTAGAAGCAAATAGACGTTTACGCCCAAGTGAAAATATGTGTGCAATGGCAACGATTACTACTGGAATGCAAACAGCATTACAGACTACTCGTGCAGTGAAAGATGCAATGAATCAAGAGGCTGCATCTCGTGCTCTTAATCTTCCTGGGTCTGGTGCAGAATTTGGCAAGCATTCGTATCAAGAAAAGCGTTGGGATGATTATTGTACTGTATCTGCAAATACAACTGATAATGCGGGTGCTTCTGGCTGTGTTGGTATGGGTGCTATTCCAGGGGCGGATATTAACGTAGAAAGGTTTCTGTTTAGAGATACTATTAATATGAATAATTCAAATGAAAGGACTGCTGCAAGTGAAATTCTTCGTAATCTTGTTGATCCTGGATCTTTAGAGCCTTTGTCTCCAAACTTTAGCTCTACAAATGCTAGGCGTAATAAGTTGTTGCGTGATCACTATGCTGCTGTGCGTCAACCTCTTGTTGATGTAGTATCAGGAGTTATTGCAAGGCGTACTAGCATTCCAAGTGCTCAACTTGGGGCAGGGGTCGGAATGTCAGTTCAAGCAATTAGAACACAGGCAGGGATACCAATTGCAGAGACAACAACATCACCTAGTTATAATGAAATGATGCAGGCACGTAGTAAAGAATACTTCTTTAATGTCGATAAATTACTACAGGCAGGTGCTGATATTGGCGCAGTACGTCAAGAATTGGTTGTGAACGAGGCCTTGATAGCTGTAACTTTACAGGACATAGAAGAGCTTGAGCGACAGTTAAATGCTGTTTTGATGTCTCAATCGACTATGAAGTATAATGAAGCTGAGAGTAGAAACACTAGCATGAACATGTCAAGTGCACCAAAACCATAATCCACCCAATACTTATTGACATAATATAAAAAATGATGTATAATATTTTAATAATTGTTTTTATATAGCAATTATTAAGTTTAATAATAAAATAAATGAAGGTGTGAGATTATGAAGAATAAAGTATTATGTATTATTTTTGCTACGGCTTTAATTAGTGGGAACTGTCTTGCTAATGATGCTACTGTAGATAATACAAATAAAGATAAGAGTGAAATTAGCGGATTAGTAGATAGGATAGTAGCTAGTAGTGCTGTTGCTAGAAATGGAGAAATCCATGCGACTTTAGTTGATGCTTCTAAGACGGCTAGTGATTTAGAAAGCTTAGGTATAAAAGCTACGCAGGCAAAACATATAGATGTATGTAGATCTAAGTTTAATGTATTACCTGATATATTTAATATCGAACATGACATTAAGTCAGTAGAAGCAAAACATGTGTTGCTACATGGTAAAGCAAGGAAAGTACTGTCATGTCTTGGCGATGAGGAGAAAGCAATGCAATTAAGTGCAGGATCTTACGCTGAATCAATTAGAGAAGGTTTATCTGCAAAAGATGCTGGCTTTCAGTTTGAATGCAGAGAAAACCTAGGTTTACCAGTTGAAGGTAGAATTGATAGAAGTAATCATGCTACTATAACAGCGATAGATGAATGTAGCTCTAGCAAACATAATACAGACCATTTAACTAAGCTGGGTGCTTTATTTGCACTTTTTATTACACCTGTTGTGTTAATTCCTACTGGTGGAAAAATGAAAAGAAAATATAAGCACAAGCAAAGCCTTAAAAAGAAATACACTTATAAGCAAGTAAAGAATCAGAGGTTTATAGATCAACCTAACGGACGATTATAAGTATAGTATTTTTATTCTTTACTACGCCATATTGCTTCGGACATATATGCTTCGTTAGTTTTGGTGGAAGGGTTTATTTTAGGCTGGTTGATGGCTGTTACAGAGCCTATGACTCTACCGCATAGAATTGCATCTGTATCAGCATGACCATCTTTATCTAGTTTAACTTCTAGAAGGCCGTGAGTAGTATTGAGTTTTTTAGTGAATTTACTAGGTATGCGGTATCTATCTTCAAAAATTAGTGCCTGTAGTCCAAGTTCGTCTAACATATATTGAGGTGTGAAATGTAGATTGCCAATATCATCTATACCTTCAAGAACTTCACTATCTGAGTTAATTATAATATAGCCATATGCTTTATGTTTTTTTGAGTGTGGCATAATATATCCTTTGCTGTTTTTTATCCTATACACCATATTGTATACATAATTAGTGAATAAATTATGAATATGTCAAAAAATGATTTTTTAAAATAAGCTTGTGCAACATAGGCCAAACATTGTATTTTTTAGTCAGAGGTTTAAATTAATAATAATAACAATCTAGGGAGATATGATATGACAGCAAGAATAGCAATTAATGGTTTTGGACGAATTGGACGCTTGGTTCTAAGGTCTGCTTTTGAGAGTGGTCGCAATGATGTTGAGATAGTTGCCATTAATGATTTAGCTGATGTTGAAACTAATGCTCATTTATTAAAATATGATTCTGTGCATGGTAGGTTTGCCGGTGATATTGATGTGAATAATGGAAATTTGGTTATTAATGGGCATGAGGTTAAGTGTTTACAGTTACGTGATCCAGCATCATTACCTTGGGGTGACATGGGAATAGACGTTGCTATGGAATGCACCGGTATTTTTAGCTCTCGGGAAGCAGCGGGCAAACATTTGGAAGCGGGTGCTAAAAAAGTGCTTATATCTGCACCTGGAACAGATGAGGACATTATGGTTGTCTATGGAGTGAATAGTAATCAATTGAAAGCAGAGCATAAAATAGTTTCAAATGCATCTTGTACGACTAATTGTTTAGCACCTGTTGTTTCAATATTGCATAATTTAGTTGGTATTAAGCAAGGATTCATGACGACGATTCATAGTTATACAGGCGATCAGAATATTGTTGATACAATGCATAGCGATTTACACCGTGCAAGGTCTGGAGCAATTAATATGATTCCAACTTCAACAGGTGCAGCACGTGCCGTTGGTAAGGTTTTGCCAGAATTAAACGGCAAGCTTGATGGTGTTGCTATGCGAGTGCCAACAGCTAATGTTTCTGTAGTGGATTTAAAGTTTGTACCTGAGCGTGATACAAGCGTTGAGGAGATAAATAATGCTATCATAGAGGCAGCAAATGGCGAGCTTAAAGGGGTTCTTGGTTGCTATGATGAGCCATTGGTTTCTAGTGACTTTAATCACGATGATAGATCATCTATTTTTGCTCTTAATGAGACTAAAGTAATGGACGGTTCTTTTGTTCGTATCATGAGTTGGTATGATAATGAGTGGGGCTTTTCTACTCGTATGTCAGATACAGCTGTAAAAATGGCTAGTTTGTAAAGGGTAGGGCATTTGCAACGTATTTCCTCAGAAGATTTGTTGGCTTTTGATGATTTTGTTGGTGAGTACCCCATTTCTATTGATTTAGTTTATGCCCAAGCGGGGCACCCAAATAATCTTTTTAAAGAGGCTATTTATAAAGCTGATGCCAAAGTTTGGGGTCATAAGGATATGGTTGCTTTAACACTTAAGGCAGCTGAAATATGCTTTGATAATTATGGCTGGGTATTGGAAGTTAAAGACTGTTTGCGTCCTGTGGAGGCTCAGCAGTTTATGCTAGATAGCAATGTGATTAAAGAGAATCCTAGTTGGATGGAAGAGCCAAGGTTGCTTTCTCCACCAAAAAAAGGTGGTCACCCAAGAGGCATGGCAATTGATGTTATTCCATTAAAAGAAAATGGCGAGCAAATTGAAATGGGAACAGCATTTGATGCTCTACCAGAAGATAAAAAAAACAATTTATCAGCTAGGAATTATAAGGTTTTTTCTAATGATGATAGTTATAATAATATGATTTTAGAGAATCGAGATAAATTGACTAATTCTATGCTTAAGGCAGCAGAGATTCAGAATATGGATCTACTACCTTTGCCGCAGGAGTGGTGGGATTTTCGCTTTATGCCTGATTATACAAATATGTTTGCTCCTATTTACGATGTTGATCTTCCAGAATCTATGCGAGTTATGATAGAGTAACTGTATGTTTAGTGTTGAAGATATCTATTTTATTTTATTGTTTGCTATATTAGTTCGTGGGTTTATAGACTTAATTTTCACTTCACTCCCTTTGTTATGGGTAATTGGTAAAAAGCTTTCTAATTTCTTGGAAAATAAATTGAATAGAATTAGGCGTAGTATGGCGACAAGATCTCTACGTGGTGGATTATTCTTGGTGTTTTTAATTTTATGTGCTGTAACATTAGGTATGATTGTGGAGTTTTTACAGGGAACTCCTTATTTTCCGGATGTTGTGACTTTTATATCTTTTTATATATGCATAAGTTTTGTGTCTCCCATTAAATTACACTATAAAATATATAAACTACTTGAAAACACTAAGGACAACAGAGATAAAATAATCGATATTTTACAATCTGTTGGAATGCCTATTTCAAGGGTGGCACGAAATAAAGAAGTGTTTGTTCGCCTATCTATAGTCTCAGTGGGCTATAGCCTAAATCGCTTTGTTGTAGCGCCAATTATTTGGTTTATGTTACTTGGTTTTTCAGGAATGTTTTTCTATGTGTTGGTTATGTCTTCCGCTATTGCTCTTCCAAGAAATGAGAATTTTGATTTTGGTTGGTCATCACGTATGACAGCACGTTTATTAGATATTATTCCCTCTATGGTTACAGCTCTTATATTGTTTGTATCGTCATGGTCAAGCTTTGGTGCAAGACCATCATCAGTTATTAGAAGTGTTAAAAAAGATGTTAAAAATACAGCTGGTTATGGCATATTATTGATCCAATCTGTGATATCTGGTGCGGTAGGTTGCGTTCTTGGAGGCATGTCATATCATTGGTATATTGATAAACATATAGGTGAATTATGGCTGGGGCAGAGTGACGACAGTGCGAAAGGAAAACGACATCAGTTGCGATCAGCTATACGCTTATTTATTGTTTCAGAGTCCTTGGTAATTTTGTTAGTTTCTTTGTTGGTTTCAACGCTTTCAATTTAACGTATTGTTAAACATAGATATATATTCTTCACATATACCAATTTTTCTCTTGCTTTTACTCTTTACTTAATATATGTTGGTCGCATTCTTAAAATATATGACATGAATATTGCAAAATAATAAGGGGCCGAAATGGCAAGTAAAGACCCAAATCAAGATAGAAATACAGAGAGAAAAAAGCTCGATAATATTTTGCGAGAGCCTTTAACACGTCATCGGGTAGAGTTGAATGGCTTATTTCGTGCAGCACAGGCAGGCATGCCTAATGTTAGTTTTTCTATGGAAGATATGAAGAAATTTATAGGTTCTATTCCAAAGCAAGATGATTCTTTTAAAGCAGAAGTCCAAAATATGCTGGCTGGATTGCAATCTGGGAAAGCTCCTAACCGTCCAAAGATAGATACACCGTCTAAGCAAATATTGTGGGGTGCTGGCTTAACTTTCTTAGCTTTAAATCCAGAACACTCTGAAAACTGGGATAATCCAGTACCGTTCAAAATGTTGGAAAAAAGCGATTTATGGAGGCAGGTAACTAAGACAAGTTACGCTTTAGAAGAATTATTATCGCATTCTAAGAATATTGAAGAAGTTCTTCGACACCGTAAAACTTCATATAAATGGGGGCTTCCTGGTACGGGAGTTTCTTATAATGGTGGAACGAATAAGATTAGCGTTGATTTTAGGCATTGCCTAGTAGTTGGTTTTGAACATGCAAGAGCAGATGTTTGCCGTGAAATTGGTTATGCTCACTTATCTAGGTCTTATCCAGATAGAATGGTTAATTTGTATCAGATGATGTCTCCATTATTGATGAAGTCAAGACGAGCAAAAATAAAAAAAGGCCCTAAATTATCAGAAGATGAATGGAAATCTATGCGTTTGTTAAGTGCAGAGTTTGATTTGCGTATGCGAATGTTTAAGGCTGCAGAAAGTAATGTTACAAACAAATATGTTGATAACCTTGCTAAAGTACGCATGCAGGCGTTTGGAGTTTCTCTAAATAACTCTGCTGTTACTTCAGATGGAATAGGTTTTATTCCGCCTGCTAAAGAAGGCAAGAATATGTCTGAATCTTTGGCACGTTATTTGAACTTGTGTCAGGCTGTTAGCCTTAGTTTTTTCCAGAATAATGGCTTGTTTGAAGATAAGGATGATGCTTGGAAACAAGCTGGAGTTGACCCAAAGCAAATACGTATGCTCTCTACTTTGAAAAAGGGAGATAGAGATCCTGAAGCTGGAGTGTCTCATCCAGATTTTAAACATTTACGTGAGGTTTGTGGTGGAGATGATGGTTTAGAGAATCAGCAGCCTAAGCACCATGAAAGACTTTATGGTCAAGATGTTATAGAACGTAAAATTAAAGCTGGAGACAAAAGGCGTAATCAAATAGTTGATTACATTTGGGATAGTTATGCAGAAGATTTAATTAAAGATATTCTTAAACACACAGCAGATGATCTTGACAAACAAATAGAAAATGGTGAATGGAACAAAGAACAAGAGAACAAGAACGACCATTTGCAGAATAAAGACAATGCTCAACCAGATGATAGCCAGCAAGGCGATGATCAAGATGGTGAACCTCAGCAGGGAGACGGTCAAAAAGGTGAACCTCAGCAGGGAGACGGTCAAAAGGGCGAACCTCAGGAAGGTGATGGTCAAAAAGGCGAACCTCAGCAGGGAGACGGTCAAAAAGGCGAACCTCAACAAGGCGATGGTCAAAAGGGCGAACCTCAGCAAGGTGATGGTCAAAAAGGCGAACCTCAGCAAGGTGATGGTCAACAAGGTGAACCTCAACAAGGCGATGGTCAAGAAGCTGGGCAATCTGAAGAAGGTAAATTGGGAGAAAGTGAAGATAGCACGGTTCCTGTTGAAGGAGCGGGTGATTTGCCTGATGTCGAGTCTCCTAGTTCTTCTCCTCAGCAAGAAATGTCACAAAATGGTGATGGTCAAAGTCAAGATGGACAAGATGGTCAGAATGGTGATGCACAAGATTTAAAAGACCAATTGGAAGAAATGCGTGACAATTTAGACAATCTTGAAGATATGGTCGATGGCTCGCAGATGTCAGATGAGCAAAAAGAGCAATTAAAAGATCAATTGAACAAAATGCAAGATCAGATGGATGAGATGATCGATGAATTGCAGAAAGAAATTGATAAGCAAGAGCAGCAAAATCAAGACGGACAAGACGGTCAAGATGGGCAAGATGGTCAAAGTGGAGATGATGGTGCGACTGCCGATGACTTGCAGCAACAAGCACAAGATGCTAAGGCAGATGAAGTTGCAGATGGTCAAGATGGACAGGACGGTCAAGATGGTCAAGACGGGCAGCAAGAATCAAATAGTAATAAGCCTAGCGATAAACCGGGAGAAAAAGCAGGTAAACAGCAAGGCAAGTCACTGTCAGAGTTGGCAAAACAAGACTGGACTCAGTATGATAAAAGAATAGCTGAGTTACGTGGGCCAATTATGCGTACTAAGAAAATGTTCAAACGTGTGCAAGAATTGCAAATGCAGAATAAAAAGCGTAAGTCTTCGGCTATGGAGATTATGCCACAAGATGGAGAGGTTCTTGATCGTTTTAATATTGAGGCACATCGTAACTTTAAAATGAAACAAACCATAGGAAATGTTGAAGAAAATGATCTTAAACGTTTTGTGATTGATGATGACTTTAAAGTACCAGCAGAAATTGACATTTTAATTATGGTTGATGGATCTGGTAGTATGGGTCACTCTAATGGCTATGGCAACTCAGATGCAAGCCCACTTGATAGTGCTTTACAGTCAGCGGCTATTTTATATGAGGCAGCCGCTGGTAAAGACATGAAAATGAATGTTTATGTTGGTATGTGGGGTAACAACACCCCGCCAATCATTATTAAACCAGGTGATAACCGCAAGCAAATTGGTCAGGCTATGCAGGCGGCTCGTACTGGGTTGCATAGTGGTACTGATTTTGCACCAGCTGTACAAGAAGTCGCTGAAACTATGTCAAAACATCATGGTAGTGCTGGTACGCTTAGTGGTTTTACTCACGTATTAGTTATCTCTGATGGTGACATTGGTGATGAGACAGAGGCACGCAAAAACATTGATATTGCTTTTAAGCATAGTGATAAAATCACATT
>JAJFGX010000062.1 GCA_021775895.1 Alphaproteobacteria bacterium
CGACGCTTTCTTCTGTGTTTGTTGTGTCATCATTATCGCATTCATTATCATCTTCTGTATCACGAATGGCAGCAACAGATACTACTTTCTCACCTTCAGAGACACGGAATAGTGTAACACCTTGAGTTTGACGACCAGCAAATCTTATATTGTCAATTGGCATACGGATAACTTGTCCGCCATCACTTGCCATCATAATTTCATCACCATCTGAAACACAGAAAGAGCGTACAATTTCTCCATTCTTTTTACCGAGTTTCATTGTCCAGATACCTTGTCCGCCTCTGCTAGCTGTTCTAAATTCATATGAAGAGGTACGTTTACCAAAGCCTTTGGAAGAAACGCTTAAGATGAAGCTTTCTTTTTCAGCTAGTTCTGCATAACGTTCATCTGTTAAATCATCAGATATTCCTTCATCTAACTCAACCCCTTCTGCACCACGTATTTGTGAGGCTCTTTTTAGGTAGGCATCACGCTCTTCAGGTGTCGCATCAATATTATGCAGGACTGAAATAGACATTACTTCATCACCCTTGGCAAGTTTAATTCCTCTAACACCTGTTGAGCTACGACTTTGGAATACACGTAAATTAGTCACAGGGAAACGTATAGCCTTACCAAGACGAGTTGCCATCATTATATCATTGTCTTCAGTACATAATTTAACATCAATCATTTTTTCATTATTATCTTCGTCTAGCTTCATAGCAATTAAGCCATTTGCTCGAATGTTCTGAAATGGTGACATTGTATTTCTACGAATTGTTCCATGTGATGTTGCAAAGACGACAAACATATCTTCCCATGTTGTCTCGTCTTCTGGCAATGGCATTACAACTGAGATTTTTTCATCTTTTTCTAATGGTAGGATATTAATAAATGCCTTACCTCTGGATTGTGGAGTGCCAATTGGCAATCTATAAACCTTAAGTTTATGCACAATTCCACGAGAAGTGAAAATCAATAATGGAGTATGAGTATTTGCAACGAATAGCTCAGTTACAAAATCCTCATCTTTAGTATTCATACCAGTACGACCTTTGCCACCACGTTTTTGCGCCCGATATGTTGATAGAGGCACTCTTTTCACGTAGCCAGAGTTACTAACAGTAACTACCATGTCTTCACGCTGGATTAAGGATTCGATATCGACTTCAAATTCACTTTCAACTAGTTCTGTACGGCGAGGTGTTGCGAATTGTTCTTTAATTTCAATTAACTCTTCACGCATAACATCTAGAAGTAGCTCTTTGTTTGCCAATATTTTCAAACATTCATGAATTTGATCAGTAATTACTTTTAGTTCATCACCTATTTTGTCACGCTCTAAACCAGTTAAACGATGTAATTTTAGATCTAAAATTGCTTTTGCTTGTAATTCTGAAAGCTGATAACAGTTTTTATCATCTAACATATGTTCAGGGTCAGCTATCAATTCAATTAAAGGCGAAATATCGTGAGCATTCCATGATTTTGCCAGCAACGCTTCTTTAGCTGTTGCAGGGTCTGGAGCTTTTCTAATAATAGCAATAATCTCATCAATATTAGCAACAGCAACGGCAAGTCCAGCTAAAACATGAGCGCGCTCTCTAGCTTTTCTTAGCTCATAAGCTGTTCTTCTTGTAATTACTTGTTCACGGAATTCTAGGAATGCTCGCAATATTTCTTGCAAAGTCATCATTTTAGGACGACCGTGGTCTAGTGCCAGCACATTACAGCTAAAACTAGTTTGAAGCTGAGTATATTTGAATAGTTGGTTTAAAATGACTTCTTCAATAACATCCTTGCGAAGCTCGATTACAATACGTACGCCATCTCTGTCAGATTCATCACGAAGATCTGTAATACCATCAATGATTTTATCACGAGCAATCTCACCAATACGCTCTAATAGCTTAGATTTATTCAGTTGATACGGAATTTCATGGACAATAATTGCCATTTTATCTTTGCGAAGCTCTTCAAAGCTGGTTTTAGCCCGCATAACAACAGAGCCTTTACCATTTGTGTAGGCACTTAAAATACCGTTCTTACCAATAATTTGTCCGCCAGTTGGGAAATCTGGCCCTGGAATAATAGATATTAACTCTTCAACACTAATATCTGGATTGTTAATCATGGCAAGACAGCCATCAATTATTTCACCCAAGTTATGTGGAGGTACATTAGTCGCCATACCAACGGCAATACCGCCAGTTCCATTAACTAATAGATTTGGAAAGCGAGCAGGAAGCACTACAGGCTCTTTAGTTGATTCATCATAATTTGCTTGGAAGTCAACTGTATCTTTACCGATATCTTCTAAAAGAGATTCAGCGGCTTTATTCATACGTGCTTCAGTATAACGCATCGCTGCTGGTGGATCGCCGTCCATAGAGCCAAAGTTACCTTGACCATCAACCAAAGGAAGACGCAAAGAGAATTCTTGAGCCATACGAACCATTGAGTCATAAATTGCACCATCACCATGTGGGTGATATTTACCCATTACATCCCCGACGATACGGGCAGATTTTTTATAAGGTTTTGAGCTATCGTAACCACCTTCACGCATAGCATATAAAATACGACGGTGTACAGGTTTCAAACCATCACGCACATCAGGTAAAGCCCTGCTAACAATAACACTCATTGCATAATCAAGATATGATTGCTGCATTTCCTTTTCTATAGAAATGCTAGATATATACTCTGATGGTGGTGTAGTTTCTGTAGTCGTCATGCTTAACTCTCAATTCATTTTTATTAAGTTTTTTAATACTGTATTATATATCATAAAAACTAATTAGAACAGAGTTATTGTGTATTTATACTAGGTTTATACAACGCTTTCCAGAGGCCATCTTGGTACTACAGCAAAATCAAGTTTATCTGCTGGTTTTTTGGCTAGTAAACGCTCCATACCAGCCCACGCTATCATCACTCCATTATCTGTGCATAATTCAATTGGCGGTGCAGTAAATTGAAAATCATGTTCAGTTGCAACTTCCTTTAGTCCTTGGCGTAGAGTTTTATTTGCTGCAACTCCGCCACTAACGACTAAAGAGGGGCTATCCATATTAGGAAATATTTTTCTAAACTGAATAATGGCGTTTTTCAAACGATCTTTAACTACCAAGTTAACGCTATGTTGGAATGAAGCACATAACATTGATTTCTCTTCATCAGACATATTTTCTATTTGCTTAATCTCAACTTGCCTACGCACAGCAGTTTTTAGCCCAGAGAAAGAAAAATCACAATTATCCCTACCAAGCATGGGTTTTGGTAGGATAAACTCTTTAATTGCAGTATCAATATCTGAGCATTTAGCCGCCATTTTTTCAACCATTACACCACCTGGGTAGCCAAGACCAATTAGCTTAGCTGTTTTATCAAAACATTCGCCCATTGCATCATCTTTAGTCGTGCCAAGGCATGTGTATTGACCAATATCATGCACTATAATAATTTGACTATGCCCGCCAGATGCGAGCAATAAAAGATAAGGAAATGCTACATCATTACTCATTCTTGCCATTAAAGCGTGACCCTCTAAATGATTAATTGCATAGATGGGCAAGCCATGCACAGCCGCAATTGCTTTTGCCATCATAGCTCCAACCATAACACCGCCAATTAATCCCGGCCCTGCTGTAACTGCAACTGCATCAAGCTCCGAAAAATCAGTAATATTAGCATCAAGCATGGCTTGTTTAGTTAAGGCTGTAATATGTTTCATATGTGACCTTGCCGCAACTTCTGGCACTACCCCACCATATAAAGCATGCTCATCAACCTGACTGAATATCAAATTTGCTAATATTTCTTTAGTATCTGTGACTATAGCTACAGCAGTTTCATCACAGCTACTTTCTATACCTAGGACTTTCATTTTTGCCTTACCATTCTTGTTCTGCACCATTGTAAGTAGCCTTTACAATTTTCACGAAACATTAAAGCTGACGGAGTTAAAAGTAGCGTTAAAGGCGTTGAAAAGAGCAAGCCAAAAACAATTGCGGTTGCTAAATCAACCCACCATTGGGTCGATGGAGCGCCAATTGAAAACACTTGGTTAAAGAAATCAATATTGACTTGAAAAACCATAGGTAGCAATCCTAAAATCGTAGTAACGGTTGTTAGTAAAACGGGACGCAGGCGTTGTGCGCCTGTTCTTAATATAGCTTCTTTTACTGTAAAGCGACCAGTTTTCATTAAGTGATCAAATGTATCAATTAATACAATATTATTATTAACAATTATACCTGCCAGAGCGATTACTCCGATGCCACTCATCACCACAACAAATGGATTACCTGTGATTATAAGCCCTATCATTACCCCCATAGTTGACATGACAACTGCAGATAAAATTAATAATGCACTATAATAACTATTAAATTGCATCACCATGATGATAGCCATAATTGCCAGAGCAACAATAAATGCTTTTGTAAGAAAGCTCATTGAGTTGTTCATCTTCTCATTTTCACCTTTAAAGATAAATTGCAAGCGGGGATCCCACTTTTGAGTGCTTAGCCATGCTTGTATTTCTTGTACTTTAGCTTCAACATTTATGCCTTCAGAAACATTGGTTCTAATAGTTATTTCACGATAACCATTTACTCGATTAATTACACCAGTTTTAGGTTTTGCTACTCGTTTTGCAAAGTTCTCTATTGGAACAGAACCAAGACTTGTTTCAATATGCAATTTATCCAATTGTCTTAAAGAGCGTTCATTTTCTGGAAAACGCAAAATTACATCAATTTCATCTTTTGCCTCTTCAGTGCGGTAATCACTGATTTTTAGACCATTTGTTACAAGGCGTACGCTCTGCCCTATTGTTGTAATATCTAAACCAAACTTTGCTGCCTCAGCACGGTCAACTTGCAATTCCCACTCAATACCAGGTAAAGCTCTTGTATCTTCTACATCTACAAAACCAGCCGTATTATTGATTTTATCTAATATTCTGTTGATGGCATCATCTAAAATGGGTGGTGACCTTGATCTTATTTGCAATTGAATATCTTTACCTGTTTGAGGGCCTTTCTTTTCTTTTCTAGCCTCAACCACAATACCTGCAATATGTTTGGTTTTGTTTGTTATTATATCCAATAATTCTTGAGCCTTGGGGCGTTCTTGCCAATCGAGCAGTTCAATTTGTATTACTCCAATTACATCTTCAGCTCTACCGCCGCCTCCACTACCAGAGCCTTCTGATTTGCCAATTCTGGTATAAAATGTTTCAATGCCAGTAACATCAAAAATAGCTAATTCTACTTCTTTCATAATATTATCTTGTTCAAAGATAGATAAATTACCCCTTGCTCTAACTTCAATATTGGCGACGTCTGGCTCTATATCAGGGAAGAATTTAATGCCATGACCATGGTTTTTATAATAAACCTGTACAGAAACCAGCAGTATTATTGCCAGCAATAAAACAAATCCCGGAACACGCAATACTTGCTTTAAAACCTTTAAGTAAAGACCAACACTTCCTTTAATTTCATCAAGATTAGTAGCTTCTGGACTCTTTGCTAAAACAGGTTTGCCAATAAATGAACCCATTACAGGAACAAATATTAAAGCAACAAATAAAGATGATATTAATACTGCAATTAATGTTAAAGGCATAAATCGCATAAATTGTCCAACTGTATCAGGCCAGAATAACAATGGGAAAAATGCAGCCAAAGTGGTGGCGGTAGAGGCAGTAATTGGCCATGACATTCTTTTTGCTGCTTGACCATAAGCTTCTTTTGGTTTTAGTCCTTCGCTCATTTTTCTATCTGCGTATTCTGTCACAACGATTGCACCGTCAACCAGAAGCCCAATAGATAAGATTAAAGCAAATAAAACCACGATGTTAACCGTCATTCCACTTATATATAAAAACAATACACCACTAAGAAATGCCCCAGGGATTGCAATTCCGACTAATAATGCGGACCTAAAGCCTAAAGCCGCAAGACAAACTATCATTACTAATAATATGGCACTCAAGACATTGTTTTGTAGGTCTGATAATTTAGTTCGTATGCGGTTTGATTCGTCTTTGACAAAGTCAATTTTTATTGCCTCTGGCCAGTATTTACTTTCTTCGGTAATCAAATTACGAACCGCCTCTGTCATTTCTATGACGTTCTCACCTGTGCGTTTTACGACTTCCAGCGCTAAAGCACGCTTTCCATTTAATCTAGCAAAACTGGTAGGGTCTTTGTAATTAAAGCGTACGTCTGCAACATCATCAACACGCACAACTGAATCTATATCTGTTTTAACTGGCATAGTGCGAATATCATCTAGGGTCTCAAAAACTCCCGGAACTTTGATAGCAAAACGTCCAACACCTGTATCCATATTGCCAGAGGCAACCAGTCTATTGCTTCGCTGAAAGAAACTGATAATGTCTAATCCAGACAAGCCATAGCTTTCAATTGCATTAGAATCTACAACGATTTCTAGTTGTTCTTTTCTGTCACCTGCAATATTAACTTCAAGTACTTGAGATAACCCTTCAAGCTTATCTTTAATATCTCTGGCTGTTTTAAGCAATACACGCTCTGGCACATCACCAGATAAGATAACTACTAAAGCAGGAAAGAGGCTAAAATTAACCTCACTTACAGCAGGTTCATCTGTTTCATCAGGTAGATCAACTTTGGCTTTGTCTACGGCAAGCCGCACATCGTCTAATGCTTTATCTGAATCAAATCCAGCTATAAATTCCAACACTACATTAGCACCACCTTCATAGCCTGAGGACTTCATTTCTTGCACACCTTCAATGGAAAAAAGCTCTTGCTCCATCGGACGAATTAACAAGCGTTCTGCATCATTTGGTGAAATACCATCATGTGTCATTGACACATAAATAATTGGGATATTAATGTCAGGATTGGATTCTTTTGGAATTGCTATATATGCATAAATACCCGCCATTAATAATACTATAAATATTAACATGGAGGCAGGTCTACGATTTAGTGCAGCATCAATAACAGCCTTCATTTACTGTCCTTTTGTTCAACAGGTATAATATCTTGTCCACTGGTAGTAAACTCATGCCCAGAGATAATTAACATTGCTTTATCAGGCAAGTCATCTACCCAGACTGTTTTTATTTCTTCCCGCAATAAGGTCACTGGAATAAAGTCTACCATCCATGATATAGAGTTTTGAGCTTCAATCTCTTTGGCGATTTTCACACCAACAATACCTTTGTCGTTTAGAACCAAAGAAGATAAGGGGATTTTATATGCCATACGCTCTGGCAGTAAAAATGAAACACGAGCAGTTAAACCACTAACAATTTTATTATCAGGATTATCAATGCGTACATCAACACGGAATGTACGTGTGTCTTTATTTGCTATTTTCGCCATATAGTTAATCTTGCCATTAATCTCTTGACCCTCGGTAAAAGATACTTTGGCCGTCATTCCTAGTTTCAACATAGATATATAACGCTCTGATACAAAAACACTTATATCCATTGGGTTTAAATCTACTATTGTTGCGATTTTATCGCCATCATGCACATAAGTTCCAACTTCTACGTAGGTATCCTCTAGAACTCCACTAAATGGGGATTTTATTTTAGTATAGGATAAATTCAGCTTTGCTTTAGTTGTGTTGGTTCGTGCAGTAGCTAAATTTGCTCTTGCTGTGTCTAACTTAACTTTTGAATTAAAACCTTTGCTTTCAAGCCCTTTGGCGACATCATATTCAGTGGTGCGTTGTTGCAATATAGCCTTGGATTCGTCTAGACGTGACTGTCTATCATCAATATCCATTTGGGCTATTAGCTGGTTCTCTTTAACTGTTGCTCCACGATTTAATTTAATATCTGAGAAACGACCATTTGTACGAGAGCGAAGCTCGACAATACGAGAAGCCTTAGTTTGACCATTTACAGTCACATATTCAGACATTGATTGTTTGTTTAATTTTATTACACCAACTCGCACAGGGCTTGTTGTTACAGGTTTATTTGAGCTGGTTGTTTTGGTGGCAGCTTTATCAGTTATAAAGGCAGGCATCATCCAAGCTAAGGCGACTATTAACACGATAAAAGCAATAATATAAGATTGACGCATAGTGCTAATTCCTTAAATTTATGATAAAAGCTCTTTGGCTACTTCTTTACTAACCGCAGATTTAACAGCTTTCTTACTAATTTCTTCAATATCGCCTTTTGCCAGATTTCCTAATTGGAAAGGTCCATATGACACTCTAATTAGTCGATTTACCTCTAAACCTATAAAGTCCATTACCTTACGAATTTCACGGTTCTTACCCTCAACCAGCGTTACATTTAACCATGAGTTACGACCATCACCTTGTTCTTTATCAAGCTCTGCTTTGATGGTTTTGTAATGTGTGCCTTCAATTCTTATGCCACGCTCTAATGATTTTAAGCGGTCTTTATCGACATGTCCATAAACACGAACACGGTAACGCCTTGCCCAGCCAGTATCTGGCAGTTCCATATACCTAGCTAAATCACCATCATTAGTTAAAAGAAGTAAGCCCTCACTATTAATATCTAAACGCCCAACGGTAACTGAACGTGGAAAATCATTAGGAAAGGTATCAAAAATAGTTGGCCTACCTTTTTCATCTTTATTGCTGGTAATTAAACCAATCGGTTTGTAATAACGCCATAACCTAGCAGGTTCTTTATTTGGTAGAGGCTTGCCATCAACAATAACCTCATCATCAGGAGCAACTCTTGTTGCTGGGGTGATGACTTTATCACCATTGATTAGGACTCGTCCCTCTTCAACCCAGCGTTCAGCCTCACGCCTTGAACACAATCCAGCACGAGCCATACGTCTCGCTATTTTTTCTTTTGGATTTTTTTTCTTTTCAGGCATGTCTAGATTCCCTTATATATTTCACTATAAATACAATATTTTATATAACTAATATATGATGTTTACAATATGAGAAGCAAGAATAATCTTATAAATACAATAGTTTATACCAAACCTATATTTTTATGTTGACTTATTATAGAAAATGGACTATGTTTATGCAATGGTTTGAGGTTTAGAGAATCATATTTGAATTAACTGTAAACGAAATAATTAATAAAAGAGAGAAAAGATGTCTATATTAAGAAAAGTAGTTTTAGGAGCTATTGTTAAAGAAGCGGTTGAAAAAGCAGGCGGTGTTGATAATATTGTGGCAAATGCAAAGGATCTTGGTTCTCACGTTATGAGCCGCGCAGGAGAAGTAAAAACAGCCTTTAATGAACGTAACATGGAAAAAGGTGCTGTAGTTGCAGGAGAAATTGCTAATGATGGTGTTACAGCCGTTACTGAAACAGCTGAAGCAACTGTAGAATTTGCTGCAGATTTATTGACAACAGGGGTTGCTAAAATGGATAGTGTTACTGATAACATTGAACATTATATAGTAGAAAAGTGTGAAGCTTCGGTAGAAAGAACAAAGCAACGTAAAAATAAATCTAATACACCATAATAACTATCTAAGTTGATAGTTAAGATTGAATTTATACTTGTTTATCTTTAATATGTGCTAATTAATCATATATTTGAGAATATATAATGAAACAAGTAATGCAATTAGCATTAAAAGAGGCTCAGAGAGCATATGAACGTGATGAAGTTCCTGTTGGTGCTGTAATAGTTGATGGCGCTAACGGGAAAATCATTGCCTCTGCGGGCAATATGGTTAAAGAAAATAAATCTGCACTAGCCCACGCAGAAATTCTAGTTATTCAAGAAGCAAGCCAAAAACTAGGCTCTGCTTATTTATCTAATTGTGATATTTATGTAACGCTAGAGCCTTGCTCTATGTGTGCGTCGGCTATATCGCTAGCTCGCCTGCGACGTTTATATTTTGGAGCATATGACCCAAAAAGTGGCGGAACAGAACATGGTGCATGCATTTTTAATCATGATACATGTCATCATAAACCAGAGATATATGGCGGTATTTGTGAGCAAGCCTGCTCTGAGTTATTAAGTCAATTCTTTCAAGAAAAGCGACAGTAACTCCGATTTTGTATTGACATATACTATATATTATAGTATACGAGTACACTACAAATGGAGAAGTGAAAAACGATGAATCAACAGGATTTAGATAAAGCTAACGCTAGCTTAATACAGGCTGCAAAATATGGTGTGATAGAAGGTGTTATTGATGCTTTATCAAATGGAGCTGATATAAATTTCCAAAATAAATCATATGGCAAGACAGCAATAATATATGCATCAGAAGAAGGTATAAACACCCCTGAAAAACATGAAGAGCTTATGAAGCTCCTAATTATTAATGGTGCTGATTGTCGCTTCTTAGAAAACAAAGAAAAACAAAAGTACATTAAATATATTGAGGGTATTAGTATACCAGATAAATCAGATTGGGATAAATATTTGCTAGGGTCAGCAAAAGATCATGATTTTAAGAATGTTGTTAGAGCATTAGATAATGGAGCAAATATTAACGTACAAGATGATGTGGGTAATACACCATTAATCATTGCAGCACATGGTGGTAATAAAAAAATTGTTTCAAAATTAATCGCATTAGGGGCAAATGTGAATATAGTAAAT
The DNA here is from genome assembly GCA_021775895.1 of Alphaproteobacteria bacterium. Taxonomy (GTDB): domain Bacteria; phylum Pseudomonadota; class Alphaproteobacteria; order Micavibrionales; family CSBR16-224; genus JAJFGX01. The sequence continues at coordinate 10,578 of JAJFGX010000062.1, forward strand.
AATTATAATAGTACAGCATTAAGTTTGTCTCTAAATAATGGAAGTGAGAACATAAAAGAAATTGTGGCAGAATTACTTAATGCTGGTGCTGATTATAGTACTTTGTCTGATGAGTTTAAGGAAAAATTTGTAGGGGAAATTGTAGGAATTGAAAGCAAAACAAAAAAAACAAATAAAGCGGTTAGACAAGAAAGACAAAGAGATTTTAGAGTTTTTGCTAAATCAAGAATGAACAGAAATAGATAAGAGTAATGAACCAAAAAGACTTAGATATAGCCAATAATCAATTAATAATGTCCGCTAAACATGGCGTTATAGAAGGTGTTAAAGATGCTTTATCTAATGGGGCAGATATAAACCATGTAACAAAATGGAATAATACAGCACTTTTATTTGTCGCAAGAGAAAAAGATATTAAAGATCCTGTGAAACATGAAGAGCTGATGAGTTATTTAATTCTGAATGGTGCTGATTGTAGAGTATTGGATAATGAACAAAAGCAAAAATATGCTAAAGAGATAAGAATGGTTAATGCTGGTCGTCAAATCTTCTCAAGCGAAGAAGATAGCCAATTAATACAGGCGGTAAAAAATAATAATTTGGAGTATGTTAAGAAAGCACTAGATAATGGTGCAGATATTAATACGAAAGATGGAATGGGAAATACGCCACTATTTATTGCAGCGTCTTGTGACTATGAAGAAGTGGCTTTAGAGCTAGTCGCTCTAGGCGCTGATATAAACATGGCAAATCATTATGGCGGAACAGCATTAAGCGTATCTGCATATAAAAAAAATAGGGAAGATATTGTAAAGGCATTGTTTAATGCTGGTGCTGATTACAGTGTTTTATCTGATAAAGCTAAGGAAGAATATGCAGGAGAAATCTCAGAGGCTAAAGCTAAGGCAGCAAAAATAAATAAAATCATTAGGCAGAAAAAGCAAAAGAATTTTAGAGATTTTGCTAGATCAAGAACGAATAGAAATAGATAAAAGCAATAGACAGAACATGAATCAACAAGATACAGATAAAGCTAATAATCAATTAATACAGGCGGTTAAGTGTGGGGCATTAGATAGTATTAAAAGTGCATTAAAGAATGGGGCAGATATTAATACTAAAGATGGAAGGGGAAATACATCATTATATATTGCAGCACATGCTGGTAATAAAAAAATTGTTTCACAATTAATTGAATTAGGCGCTGATACAAATCTAGTTAATAATTATGGTGGGACAGCTCTGACTAATTTGTATAATAAAGAGGAAAATAGAAGAGAAATAGCAAAAGAATTAATTATGGCTGGTGCTGATTATAACATTCTACCTGATGCACTTAAAGAAGACTATGGAGAAGCAATTTCAGAGGTTAAAGCTAAGACAGCAAAAATAAATAAAATTATTAGACAAAAAAAGCAAAAGAATTTTAGAGATTTTGCTAGATCAAGAATGAATAGAAATAGATAAAAGCAATAGACAGAACATGAATCAACAAGATACAGATAAAGCTAGAGCAAATATAGAAGATGGAATGAATTGGGATGCATGTTTGTTAAAGGCAGTAGAAGATAATAATTTACCAGCTGTTGTTGAAGCATTAAATAATGGGGCAGATATTAATGCAAAGTATACAGGTAATACGTCATTATATATTGGTGTATCTTATAATAATGAAGAGCTTGTTTTAAGTGTGCGTGAATATAGACATAATATAATAGAAACCGTAAAGGCATTGTTTAATGATGGGGCTGATTTTAGTGCTTTAAATGATACAGTAAAAAAAATTCCAAAGATTAGAAATAGAACTGGCAAAATGAATAAAATAATTACACAAAATAAGAAACAAAGAGATTTTAGAAACTACGCTAGATCAAGAATAAATAGAAATAGGTAGATAGTTTTTTACCCTAAAGGGCACACGTTGCTGAAAATGAGTCTCATATGCCTTGAACCCACACACCAGAGTTGACATAAACATCATATCGTGGTATCATTGTATAAGGCACTAAGTTATTAGATATACTTTATAAGGAGTGATTTTATGGATAAAAAACCTGAAGGTAGTGAGAATGCGTTGAAAGATCTTAAGCTTCCAGAGCTTACATCTATGAATGACACCTGTCTTTCTGGAGCTTCTGTATTAACTAAGTTTAATGCTCCTTCGCTTAAAAGCGTAGGTACATATGCTTTTTCAGGAGCTTATGAATTAACCAAGTTTGATAAGCCTAGTCTTTTATCTACGGACGAAACAGATAAAAAAAATAGCTCATCTAATTCACCTAAGAGTACAAATAAAAGAGATACAACCCTATGATTAGGTGAAAATTATTTTAAGACGCTATAATTTCTACATGTCGTTATTCAGCTATTAATTTAGATTTCACTGATTCAGAACATTCTTAATTGCAATTGACATGCCTGCGTGTGTTGGCTCTATATCTAACCCTTTTGCAAGTTTTATAACTTTTTCTACATTGTCTGTGATGCGTTCGATTGTCATGTTTTTTGCTTCAGCTACTTTTGCTCTGGTTTTGATGTTTTCTTCTATTGTTACCTCGGAGGTTAGCTCTATATATGCCGCAATAATTCCTCCGGGGTTGGCAATAAAATCTGGAATTACTGTAACGTTATTCTCAAATAGTTTAGTTCTAGCATCATCAGAGCATGGATTATTTGCTCCCTCAACCATATAACTTGCCTTAATTTTATCAACATTATCCATGGATATTACATCTTGAATAGCACAAGGAAATAAAACATCTACATCTTGATATAAAATATCGGTAGAGTTTGCTATGTGTTCATAATCTCCTTTTGCTAATAGTGCTTTAGTTGTTTCAATGTCTCCAACTGTTATAGCATTAATAATATCGCTAGATGCTCCATCATTGCCAAAAACCCATGTTCCATCAATACGAGTATCGGCGATAGAATGAAGAATACCTCCATATTCTGAGAAATAGCGTATGACAGCTGCACCCATAGCACCAATACCTTGTACGGCAAAACTAGTATTTTCTGCTGATGCTCCATTTGCTTCTAGGGCTGTTTTTCCAGCAACGGCAACGCCTAGACCTGCGACTCCTTCTTTATCGTAGTCTGTTCCGCCCATATCAATTGGTTTTCCTGTAAAGCTACGAGTAGAGTCTAAGGCTTCACAAGCCCAGTGTGGATGAATAGGTCTAGCGCCAATATCAAAACCGAAGCCACCAAAAATACCGCCGTTCTCAAATAATACAGGCTTACATAAAGTAACAAATCTTTTATATTGTTGTTCAAATTCTGGTGAGTCAGGATTACCCTTCATGCCAGATTTAGCACCGCCCAAAGGCAAGCCAGCTGCTGCATTCTTTAAAGCCATACGCCTTGCCAGCATTTTAATTTCTTCAATAGATAAATCTGGAGTAATTCTAGTGCCACCTTTACCACAACGTTCTAACTTACCGCCAATGCTTATTTCTGTATTCCATACAACGACATAGCCCTCAACACCTAATTTTGGGTCACGCACAGTTAGCTCAAGTTCTGGTTTCATATTTTCAAACTTATTCTCAAGCTCTTTAAGTTCTGTATAGAATTCATCTTTAGTCATTGTATTTTGCTCCTTTTCTATTTAGCATTTATTATTAGAAACCATAGGATTATAAATGGCAAAACTTTTTAAAATAATTATATTTGTATTTGGTGTGTTAGTTATTAACTTTGTTAGTTTTAATGCTCATGCACAAACTAGAGATAAGTTAGTAATTGGAATTACTCAATTTCCAGCAACTATGCACCCAATTATTGATTCAATGGTGGCAAAATCATATGTTCTTGGTTTTGTACAGCGACCTTTGACACTTTATAATCAAGACTGGGAGCTTGAATGTATGATGTGTACGGAGCTTCCTAGCTTTGAAAATGGCAGAGCTAAAATTATTCAAAAAGAAGATGGAACGAAGACTGTCACAGCTAAATATACTCTAGATTCTAAAGCTAAATGGGGTGATGGTACTCCTATTACAACAAAAGATATTTTATTTTCATGGGAGGTCGGCAAGCACCCTGCAACAGGAGCGTCGAATTTTGAATTATTTTCAAAAGACATAGAAAAAATCACAGTACATGATGATTATAATTTTACTATACAATTTGAGCGTGAGAAATGTGATTTTGCAGGTATAGACGACTTTAGATTATTGCCAGCACATTTAGAAAAGGCAATTTTTGACAAAGATCCCGCAACATATAGAAATAGAACATTATATGATACAGCTCCTGCAACAGCAGGGCTATATTTTGGGCCCTATATTGTTCAAAAAGTAGAAGTTGGGGCATCATTCACACTTGTAAAAAACCCATATTGGTGGAAAAAGTCACCTGCGTTCAATAAGGTTATTATAAAGATAATTGAAAATAGTGCGGCACTTGGGGTTAATTTATTATCGGGAGACATTGATTATATTCCAGGTGAATTAGGATTAATGGTCGATGAGGCTTTGTCTTTAGAAAAACGATTAAAAAGAATGCGAGCAAATAAATTTAATGTCGTATATAAAACAGGACTTGTCTATGAGCATATAGATATTAATCTTGATAATCCAAAATTTGATATTAAGACTCGTAAAGCCCTTTTATATGGTATTAATCGTGATGCTATAAGTCGTCAATTATTTGGTGGAAAACAGCCAGTTGCTCATGTAAACATTCATCCGCTGGATAATATGTATCATGATGAAATAGTTAAGTATGAGTATAGTCCGATAAAAGCAAATAATTTACTGGACAAAGCTGGCTGGCAGAAATCATCAGATGGTTTTCGTTATAATAGCAAAGGTGAAAAATTAGAATTTTCTTTAATGACGACAGCAGGCAATAGAAGTAGAGAATTGGTACAGCAAGCAATTCAATCAGACTGGAAAAAAATTGGTGTAAGCACTGTAATTGATAATGAACCTGCCAGAGTATTATTTGGTCAAACAATTAGGGAACGTAAATTTAAAGATGGCACTATGTATGCGTGGACTAGTGCGCCTAATAATATTCCAAAGACTACCCTGCATTCAACAATGATTCCAACAGCTGAAAATAATTATGCAGGACAAAATTATGTTGGGATTAAAAATACAGAATTAGATAGTATTATTGATGATTTAGAGGTTGTCTGCACTACAAAAGAAAATAAAGCCTTATGGCACAGACTACAAAGCATTTATGCTGAAGAACTGCCAGCTTTGCCACTTTATTATCGTACAAATAGCTTTATAATTCCAATATGGTTGAAAAATATACGCCCAACAGGGCATCAATACCCATCAACTTTATGGGTTGAAGAGTGGAGCGTTAGTAAATGAAACAAAAGAAAAATGATAATAGTAAAGTAAAAATAAATTACGGTAAAAAAAGAGAGAAACCAACGATTAAGGGCTTTTTTCGTTTCTTAAGGAAAACATTGATAATTGCCTTATTTGTTATTTACTTGGTTGTTGGTGTTTTAGGCACTTCTTTATGGGGGAAAACCGTTGCTCATCGCAGTCTTGATATGGACAACATTCAAGATCGGGTAACTAATTATCGCCAAAGTGGAAAGTTTCCATCAGCTCTTTTTACTGTTCATGTACAAAAATTATCAAGGTCAGAAGAAGTATTAGAGCAAATGTTGCCGTTAATACCAGAGCTGGAAGCACCATTCTTTTTTGAATTATCAAGACGTTATGTGTACTTAGGAGATATGGACGAAGCTGCATTCTGGCACATGCTAGGGGCATATCACATGCGGTATGATTATATGCGTTGTGAAGATTTATATGATACTGAATTTTTAGAGTTCTTCATTCAAAGAGAAACAGAGCCTTTATTATTGGCTTATTTGCGAGATAATGAAGAGCTTATTAATAAAATTATTCCTCGTGTAGCTTCATGGGATAAGGCAAATCCTATACAAAATAGACCAGAATATTTCTGTGGTTTAGCTAAAATCTATTATACTCTACAGAGCAAAGAGATTTCGGGTAAGGCTTTGCCAGAGTCTACTTGGCCACCGATATTGGCCATGTTACGTAAAGAAATAAATGCACCTTTGGCTACCATTAAAAAACAAGAGGAACAAAAATAATGCCAATCCGTTTTTTTGCTGAACGGTCAGGTCAAATGCTAGTGATGATGTTGCTGGTTTCTTTTGTTGTATACATGTTGATGGGGCTAATGCCTGGTGATCCTATAGACTTAATGCTTGCCGCAGACCCTAATGCAGGTGCAGAAGATGCTGCAAGATTAAGAGCTATATATGGCTTAGATAAGCCATTGTTTGAACGTTATTTACATTGGGCAATGTCAGCTTTGCAAGGGGAGTTTGGTTATAGCAGGCTTTATAATAGAGATGTTTTAGAAGTTTTATTTCCACGTCTTATAACAACTTTAATATTAATGAGTATCAGCCTTGTTTGTACAATCATTTTGGCTTTACCTATCGGTATTTATACAGCTTTAAGACCGCATAGTTTTTTTGATAGATTTATTAATATATTTTGTTTTGCTGGAATTTCTATACCACCATTTTGGCTGGCTTTGCTTTTTATGAGTCTTTTTGCTGTTTGGCTTGGTTGGCTTCCTGCTGGTGGTAGTGGGGAAGATTCAAATTCACTATTAAACTTACGTTACATGACACTACCAATAGTAACTTTGGTTTTTGCAAGTATTGGTGGATATATTCGCTATATTCGCAGTGCGATGATAGAAGTTTTGACAGCTAACCATATACAAACAGCAAGAGCAAAAGGTTGTTCAGAGCATCGAGTGGTTTGGCTACACGGATTAAGGCAAGCTATGATTCCAGTGGTGACTGTCATTGCGCTTGATTTTGGTACATTTTTTAGTGGCGCTTTAATTACAGAGACTATGTTTTCTCTACCAGGAATGGGCAAGCTTATTTATGATTCTATAATGGGTAATGACTTTAATTTAGCACTTGTTGCATTATTGTTCTCAACCTTTTTCGTATTAATTGCAAACTTTCTGGCCGATATATTATATATGTTACTCGACCCTAGAATATCAATGAGCAAAGGTAGCTTATGAGTAATATAACATCACTTTATAGTACTAAAAGCATTGTTAAACGTTTCCTTAAAAATCGTATGGCCTTTATTGCAATAATTGTTTTAATTATGTTGATGTTAATGTCATTAATGGCGACATCGATTGCCAATATGATGGGTATAAATGTTGAAGATGTTAATTTACTAGATAGATTCCTACCTCCATCTTCGACTCATATTTTAGGTACTGATGCCCTTGGTAGAGATTTATTTCTACGTTTGCTTTATGGCGGTAGAATATCATTAACTGTTGGTATTGTGACAGCAGTTCTAGTCGCAATTATTGGCACAACATTAGGACTTATCGCAGGATTTTTTGGTGGTAGAATAGATGCTATATTAATGCGATTTACTGATGGAATAATTATTCTCCCATTATTACCATTTTTAATTATTATAGCCTCTATTGATTGGGATAAATTGGGGATTTCTTTTTCTGGCAATAATGTAGGCGTTATCCATATTATTGTTGTGATTGCTTTATTTGGCTGGACAACTGTTGCAAGATTGGTGAGATCGCAAGTATATGTGGTTCGGGAGCAAGATTATATTCGTGCAGCTCGTGCCTTGGGTTTAGGCTCTTTTCAGATTATATATAAACATATATTACCTAATGTCGTAGCTATATTAATTGTCGCAACCACCATATCGATTGGTAATATTATTTTACTCGAATCTGTGTTGAGTTTTTTAGGGTTAGGCATTCAGCCATCAACACCTAGTTGGGGCAATATGCTCACAAATGCCCAAGAGCTAGTATGGGAGCACCCATTCATGACACTTTATCCTGGTGGAATGATATTTATTACAGTTATGGCATTTAATATAGTTGGTGATGGCTTGCAAGATGCTTTAAATCCAAAATCGTAAATAGTTTATTTTGTAAGTGCTTTATAGAATCATTGATATATCTCATATTAATTGTTATAATTACTTTGATAAATATATAAAAAGTAAAATCCATGACAAAAAATATAAAAAATACAGTCCCAAAATTAGTTAGCTCAAACAGTGGCCTTGTTGCGTCTCATTTAGTTAAACACTATAAGAAACGTCCTATTTTACGTGACGTGAGTTTTTCTGTGCATCAAGGTGAGGCTGTTGGTTTGTTAGGGCCAAATGGTGCTGGTAAAACTACAAGTTTTTATATTGTAATGGGTCTTATTAGTGCTGATGCTGGTTCTATTACTTTAGATGATCAAGATATTACTGCCTTGCCAATGTATCAACGTGCCCGTATGGGTGTTGGTTATTTGCCACAAGAAACTTCAATTTTTCGTGGTTTAAGTGTCGAAGATAATATTAAATCTATAATACAAGTGGTTGAGAAAGATCTTGAACGTAGGGATCATATATTAGAGTCCCTATTAGCTGAATTTTCAATTTCTCATTTAAGGCATACTCCTGCACTTACATTGTCTGGCGGAGAAAGAAGGCGGGTTGAAATTGCTAGGGCTTTAGCTTCAAGACCGAAGTTTATATTACTAGATGAACCACTTGCAGGTATTGACCCAATTGCAGTTGGTGATATTCGGGAGCTTATAAAACATTTAAAAGATAGAGGTATTGGCGTATTAATTACAGATCATAATGTACGAGATACTTTAGATATTGTCGATAGGGCATATATTCTTCATGATGGTAATGTGTTGATGGAGGGAACGCCTAAAGATATAGTAAAACATAAAGACGTTAGGCGAGTTTACTTGGGAGAAAAGTTTAGTTTATAAATTATTTATAATTTTTTAGTGCTATCCTTAGTTTCTTCACCCCATAACTCAATAAGTTTATTTTGATGTTTATTTATGGTTTCTAGTCTAATCTCTGTCTTATGTAGAGTAATAAACGCTATAAAGCGTGTAACAAAGAAATAGAGAAGCCAACCTATAGCGGCTGCCCCATATGCTTGTAGTAAGGTAGATGGAGTTGAGGCAACGCTTAATGCAAAGACTATATCATGACTATTATTCAAGATCTCCCCCCAGTTTGGCATAGAGCCTGCAAGATTCATAGCTCCTACGGTGACACCTAAGGTTCTCGGTTTTCCTGGATCAACAATAATTGCTACAACGGTAGGCAACATACATATAAAGAAGTATAGTGCAGATGATGAAAATAAAATTATAAAAGATACTAGAAAAAACATTATGGCTATCTTGTGTAGTTTTGATGCAAAGCTTTTGTCTGTTTTTTTCACTTTATCTTTTTTCACTTTATCTTTTTTTGCCATATCTTGCACTCTCTCTAGATGTATCCATATAATATAATTGCTATACAAAGCATAGATAAAACAACTGATGTTACCATTGCAACTTGCCGTCCAGCACTTACTCCTAAAGTTCCACGATGTTCTAGTTTACGCATTAAAACCATTTTCTCCATATTTAAAGATAAATATTCTGCTTGAGCTATCATAAAGCCTTTTGTATCTTCACGAACTACATTTATATTATCAATAAGACCCATTAATACATAAAGTCTTGTTTCACCAGATAAGTTATTTATTTCTTTTGAGATTTTTCTTCTAAGTTTTCTATTGTGAATTCGACTTAGTGCAGGCTCAATATTTGATACGATCCATTTGAATAGGTATGGGGCTTTATCCCCTCCATGCTTTTCTTGAATGATAGTAAAAATACGTAGAATACCTATTATCTTATAGTCCCGTTCTGTTGAGTTTATCATGCTTAGATTTGGCTCAATAATTTTAGGCTCTCTCTCCATTAAAAAAGCCACTATATGACGATCAAAGAAATTGTTTAAACTTGGTATATTTCCATCTCTTGCTAATATTTCAAATGCATTTAATAAATCCACCGCATTTCGTACATAAAAAGATTTAATTGTTGGGCTAAGACATGGTACTTCCCAACATAAAGAATACAATGTTCTTTCTACACCTCTTCCAACCATTTTTTGTTTTAGGAAGTTTTTACCCTTTTCTATGTTTTTATTTAACACGGTATAGTCTGAAAGTTGAATATATTGCATGTCGAACCAATAGCTAGCTATTTGTTTTTGTAGAATATCTACATAAGGCTTTATATCGTCTCCATGCATTATGGCATGGGCAAAACCTATGCCAATACCACGAGGCATTAGGGATAGATTTTTGTATCTTATTGGTGTATCTGGACACAAGGCTATACAAGCATGAGTAAGCATTAAATCATAATATTTATTATAAGCCTCAGTAGGGTTTTTATCTGTTCCAAAGTTTTTGTCAAAATTAGCAATAGCTTCTTTATCGCTAATATTATGGTGTAACCAATCACGGAATTTACTTCCTTTAAGAATTTGTATCGCAGAAGAAGGGTTTTCAACGAAGGCATTAACTAAGGTGCCAACATGGTTATATTTTTCATCCATAAATATATAAGGTGTTGATGCTTTATAGGATATTTGAGGGGCTCTTATGGTTGTTCTTGCACCTTCTAGCCACTTAAAGGTATCATCGAGCGACCACCTAGATGAATAATCATCATTTAATACAGACCTTAGAAATTCAGACATGTTGCTAGAAAAACTAGCGCCTCTTGTCATTATATTGTAGCTACCTGTTTCAATTTTATATTTTATGATTTCTTTTTCTGACATAGATTCAAATGAGTTGCTGCCACGTAGTAATAAGGCTATACATATGCCTAGTGAATATAAATCATTTTTCTCAGATGATGGTCCTCTAGCTGTTCTTTGAGCAAGGGAACGATTGATAGGTTCAAACAAAGCATGTTGAGTATAAGAATGTGAGCTAGTTAAGCATTCTCCAAGTTGGAGTCGTATATCATTGCCACTATTCAATACATAAATATTATTAAGGTTAATTGCGGCATGTGACACCCCAGCATTACGTAGGCTTTCTAATATTTTTAAGAATGGTTCAATAATTTGGTGAACTAAGGCTTTACTAGGGATACCATCTAATAAATCTGGCTTAAAACCACCATTGTCTTTATCCATTACCTTGTGACCATGTGGAACGTCAAAAATACATGCCATATAATTTTGTTGATCAATAGGTGATT
>JAJFGX010000063.1 GCA_021775895.1 Alphaproteobacteria bacterium
AAAAGGCTTACAAACAGCAGGGCAAATCATCAAAAGTGCTGGCTTAAAACAAAGTGAAATTCTTTTCTCCAGAAAAGGTAAAATACAAAGCACGATTCTACGTCCTGTTAATGGCTGTGATTTCCCTGTCGTCGTTGACCATAAAACCTCAGTTATTAACGCCTTTGCCGACGGTAATAATATTATAATTTCAAAAGGAATTGTTCGTTTTTCAGAAAATGACACGGAGCTTGCTTTGGTTATTGCACATGAGCTAGCTCACAACACTATGAAACATATTAAGAAAAAGAAAACTAATGCAATTGCAGGTACTTTAGGCGGTGCTGCTATAGACATTCTACTTGCTGCAACTGGAGTGTCTACTGGTAATCAATTCTCTAATATGGGTACTCACATGGGTAGTACCGCCCATTCAGTTGCTTTTGAGCAAGAAGCTGATTACGTTGGCATGTATTATATGGAACGAGCAGGATATGACGCAAAAGATGTAGCATATTTCTGGAGGCGTATGGCTGTAGAAAATGGTGGAAAGTCAATATATGTTCGCAGTAGCCACCCAACTTCACCAGAGCGTTTTGTCGCAATTGAGCGTACATATGCTGAGATTCAAAATAAGAAGCGTAATAAACAGGCTCTTATTCCCAATATTAAGAAAAAACAACGGTAAAATAAAATGTCTATAATAGGCAATGATGGTAGGCATAGATGTGATTGGGTAGGAACAAACAAGGTATTTTACGAGCAATACCATGATGAAGAATGGGGCGTACCTGTTTATGATGATAATAAACATTTTGAGTTTTTAATTTTAGAGGGGGCGCAAGCAGGTTTAAGTTGGGAAACTATTTTAAAGAAACGCCAAGGATATAAAAAAGCATTTAAAAACTTTGACCCTGTAGCTGTTTCCAAGATGAGTGATAATGAGTTAGAAGAATTAAAACAAGATAGCTCAATTATTCGCAATAGCTTAAAGATTTATTCAACTCGTAAAAATGCAAAGGTTTTTATCAATATACAAGAGGAATTTGGAAGTTTTAGTAAATATATTTGGGGATTTGTTGGTGGTAAGCCAATTATTAATAAATGGAAAGATATGAATGAACTTCCAGCAACAAGTAAAGAAAGTGAAGCTCTATCTAAAGATTTAAAAAAGCGAGGAATGAGTTTTGTTGGAGCAACAATTATTTATGCTCACATGCAAGCAACAGGTTTGGTTAATGATCATATGATTGATTGCTGGAAATATAATTAAGGAAGTGGAGTAATTTAGTATGGCTTTATGGAAGAAAATGGCTCTAGGCATAAGCATGGGGCTTTTTGTTGGTTATATTTTATCTCCACACGGATTGGAAATATTGCCTGCAAGCTCAACAAAAGAGCTACTATCTTGGATTGCTCTACCAGGAGCATTATTTATGGCTCTAATTAAAATGATTGTTGTGCCTCTTGTTATTAGTTCTGTTACCTTGGCTATTGTGTCTAGCAAAGATTTAGGCTCTTTAAGAACTACAGGCGTTGGTGTTGGTTTATATTTTGTCATGACAACAGTTTTTGCAGTCGCTGTGGGGATATTTATTGCAGGGGTAATTCAACCAGGGGAGTATGTTCCGCATGATGTTATGATTTCCGCTGAAACTGCGGCTCAAGGTATGGGAAAATTACCAATTATTGAAACAAGACCTAGCCTGCCAGAAATGTTAGCAGGGTTACTACCTGTCAATCCTGCTAAAGCTGTGCTTGATCATAGTATGTTACAAATTGTAATTGGCTCTATATTAATGGGAATAGCACTTTTATCAATCGGTATAAAAAAATCAAAACCATTAATAGATATTTTGCAATCCGTGCAAGATGTAACTATGCGAATTGTTGATTGGGCAATGATTATTGCACCTTTTGCTGTATTCTCTTTTTTGTGCACCTTAACTGTAAAAATGGGCCCTGATACCTTAACCGCTATGGCAGTTTATATGGGGTGTGTAATTTTAGGCTTACTAATATTGCTTAGCTTCTACCTTTCTTTAGCATTTTTTATTGGTGGTCGCCCTCCTATACAATTTTTGAAGAATATTAGAAATGCCCAGATTTTAGCTTTTTCTTCTTCAAGCTCTGCTGCAACTATGCCATTAACTTTGCGTGTTGCTACAGAGAAATTAAAATTGCGACCTGAAATATCCAACTTTGTTATTCCGCTTGGTACAACTATTAACATGGACGGAACAGCCCTTTATCAAATCATAGCCGCACTTTTTCTAACTCAAGTATTTGGTCTTGATTTATCAGTAATAGAAATGGTTATTTTATCAATAACTATTGTCGGGGCATCTATAGGTTCCCCAGGTTCACCAGGGGTTGGGTTAGTAATACTTGCAACAATTCTAAGCGGTATTGGTGTGTCACCTGCTGGTGTGGCTCTAATCTTAGGGGTAGACCGTATTTTGGATATGTGCCGCACTATGATTAATGTCACAGGAGATTTAACAGCAAGTGTTGTGATGGATAAAATTATAAAACCGAAAAATAAACAATGAATTTAAAGCAAACACTCTCTAAAACACTTGATATAATACTACCACCAAGATGTGGTATTACTGGTGATATTGTCGATGTTTCTGGCATGCTATCACCTGTACCATGGAAAGATATAAGATTTATTGCAGAGCCATATTGTGATACTTGCGGTATTCCATTTGATTTTGTAACAGAGGGTGAAATGATTTGTGGTAGTTGCATTGATAACCCTCCACATTTTAATAAAGCAAGGTCAGTAATGGTCTATGATGATACGAGCAGGCGTATGATTTTAGCATTCAAACATGGCGATAGATTACAGTTAATAAATGGCTTTAATCAGTGGCTATTGCGAGCAGGTAGAGACATTTTATTGGATAGTGATATTATACTGCCAGTACCATTACATAGAAAAAGGCTGTGGCAACGACGTTATAATCAATCGGCTATCCTTGCTAAATCGCTTGCGAAGAGTCTCCCTAACATAAAATATCGACCACAGTTATTAAGCCGTACTAGGTCAACCCCACCACAAAAAGGTCTAACAAGAAAAGAACGGCAAAAGAATATTGCTGGTGCAATCAGAATGCATATACAAGATAAAAATTTATTATCTGGCAAGAATATTTGTGTAATTGATGACGTGTACACAAGTGGAGCAACTTTAAATGAATGTGCAAAAATCCTAAAAAAAGCAGGTGCAAATAATGTCTATGCACTGACTCTCGCTAGAGTGCTGCTGTAACAACCTATTTTACTCTTTACATAGCTAAGTAGACTTTCTTATAAAATTATGATACACTTATACATATAACAATTGTACAGGTTGGATTCTAAAATGGGTTACAATAAAAAAGTTCAAAAAGAGTGGCTAGCTAATATCGCAGATATTTTATCAGATCAAAATGATGAAAGACGTGCTTCTGATCAAAAGCGTATTCATGCAGTACGTGAAATGATTGTGTTAGATCCATTAGGTAGAAAATTGCTTGATTGGGCAGATGAAAATGGCATTGTTATTTTGGTAGATAATCAGACTACTAGCGGTGGTTACTATGTCTCTGGCCTTAATACAATAGGTTTATCTGGAATGGATAAAGACTACAATCTGGTCGGTGCTTTAGCTCATGAAATACGGCATGCTTGGCAAGATAGTGAGGGGCTTTTAACTTGTTTAAGTAGTAAATACCCATTACCAAAAGTACAAGAGTATATGTTGCAAACACGTTTCTTTGAGGCTGATGCTCACGCTGTTGGTAACAAAGTCAAAAAATCTGTGATTAATTTGGTACTTGATAGTACAGGGCATGAAGCCAAAAATTTAGATGAGAAACTAGAGTTGTTAAAAGGTTTTAAAGCCTTTTTTAAAGACCGTTCAACGAAAGATTTATATGATAAAATTAAATTAAGAGACTATGCAGATAGAATTGGTATAGTTGAAACGAAGCCTCCTTTTGGCGGTTCTGAGTATGACAATGAAGTTGATTTTAGTAAATTGCATTCTAAAGGAGTTGATGTGAATGATGAAAATTCCATTAGAAAATTAGGTAGCTTATTTGGAGATGGTAACTATTTAGATGACTTGCCAGAAAATTTTCATAGAAATCAGCTTTATTGTGGCGATTTTGCATTTAGCTCTTTAATTAAAGATAAGAGGGAAGATAGCAGAATATTAGATTATTTAATGCAGGATTTTGACATGGCATTAACAGGAAAAAAAATTGAGCATAGTAAAATTGACCCTGATGCTGTATTATTCCGTAGAGTGAAACACTTACAAAACAAACATAAATTAAAGAGCTAATAGATTTGTTATGACTGTTACTAATTTACAAACGGAGCGCCTAAATAAGATACGGAAAGACTTACAAGTTGCTGTAGGTAAAAATGATATATCAGATAATATTTTTGCTGGTTTTATTTATGAAATAATAAGCAATAATTATGTATCTGAAGAATTATTGCGTGATGAGTTTGGTTTATCAAAAGATGCTATTCAGCGTTGGATAATAGGTAAAAATCTACCGCAACCTGATGTCAGAATAATTGTTTTAAATTGGATAGTTAAATCACTATAATTAATTATAGTATTGTAATTATTTTTTTCTATATGTTAGAATTAACGGATAGCGTAAAGCTGTGTGATATAAAATAATTAATTAAAATAGAGGATTATATAATGGCTACAACAACTTATTCTGACCTTGCAGTAAAATTATTGCGTGATGCCGCAGGTTTCTTCCGTAATGTTGGCGAACAAAACGAAGCTTTAAGTGAACAAATGGGTGATAATGCCGATGTTTATGAGCAAGTAGCTGATTTGTTGGAACAAGACCCTGCTGGAACTTTAGAGCTTGAAGAAGAAGCTGGCGTAAGCGAAGGTGAAAGTAGTGCTATCATTACTGAAACTTAAGTTTAGGTAATGAATATTGATATTTTAGCTATAGGCAAGTGCCGAGATAGCTCTATTTTAGAGTTAATAGCAGAATATCAAAAACGCATGCGTTGGAATGTATCATTAAAAGAGTTTGATGCAGGGCGTAGTGCGTCTGCTACTCAACAAGAAGAACTGTTGCTGAAATCAATTTCAAAAAACACACAAATTGTAATTACCCTCGATGAAAGAGGGCAAACTCTTTCTAGCCCTGAATTTGCACAAAAGCTTGGCAAATGGCAGGATTGTGGTCAATCTAACATAGTCTTTTTAATTGGTGGAGCGGATGGCTTCTCTGATGCTATCCGTAAAAAATCAAATTTTTTGCTTTCTTTTGGAAAACAGACTTGGCCTCATATGCTTGTTCGTGTTATGATATTGGAACAAATGTACCGTGCTCAACAAATTATCTCGGGACATCCCTACCATCGTTCTTAAAACAAAATATTCTAAAAAACAGTGATTATAAAACATAAGATTATATATAAAATATCTTTAGCATTTGGAGTCTGCATGACTCTATCGTTATTGTCATCTATTACATCAGCCGTTCCTGTGCCTGAGCGCAGACCTTTTCTTTATCAAAACTCTAGTGATATTAAGAAAAATCTAAAACAATCAAGAACAGAATTAAAATCTTTAAAAAACAATCGTTTAAAATTAAAAAACCATGTTTATAAAAGTGATAATAAACAGGATTATATAGATGATATGAAGACTTTACAGGCAACTTTTGACCAAGCCTTTGTTGCTTTATATTATTATCAATACGATATAGTTGAAAATCAAAATATTCTATTTAGCGATCCTGAACAGCTCATTTATGATATGCGTAAAGAGTGGTTAACCGAATCCATTGCTATTGAGGCAATACATGACATAGAGTCAGTTAAGCTACAGAAAACCAAGATAAAAACACAAAAAAACAACAATAATATAGAGCTTGCATCAATTAATCGTAAAATTCAACTCAAACAAAAGAATGTAAATGCTTTAAAAGAACAGATAAAGCAGATTAAAAAATATGAAGCTGCAAAACAGCTACAAGCAAGTGTGAAACCACATGTTAGACCAAAGATAAATATACCAAAAAAATCAAAGCTTTCTAAGTCTAAAGTAGCCTTGAAATTTCCAGTTAACGGAAAAGTATTGATAGATTTCGGTGATAAAGATGAATTAGGAACAAAGAGTAGAGGGCTTGTATTTCAAACAGATATAAGTAAGAATGTTATTGCTCCACAAGATGGAGTCGTAAGATTTGCAGGGCCTTTTGGTAAATTTAAGCAATTATTAATTGTTGAGCATGATAATGGTTATCATAGCTTAATCACAGGGTTTGATAGAATTGATACTAAAGTTGGTGAGCATTTAATAGCGGGAGATACTATCGGGCATTTATCAACAACTAAAGCTTATTATGAATTAAGGCACAATGGTGTGCCAATTGACCCCAAAAAAGCGATAAGGTCTTTATGAAATATCAGGAGAGAAGAATGTTAAAAAATACAAACAATAAGAATAAAACAATCATTGGAAAAGATATTTATCCTTTGTGGCATAGTTTTATGAGTCTTGTTCTTACTATAGGTACTTCTGTAATATTGTTTTCATCAAATTCAGTGTTTGCACAACAAAGTCAACCAGTTCAAACAAGTCAGCAAAAGATGGCTGGGGAAAAAATTGGAAAAGAAAATGATACTTATCGCTACCTTAATTTATTCGGTGATGTTTTTGAAAGAGTTAGATCAGAATATGTTGATGAAATAACAGATAAAGAACTTATTGAATATGCTTTAAAAGGTATGCTCGCAAATTTAGATCCCCATTCACAATATATGACAGAAGATGATTACTCTGGCATGAGAGTTCAAACTAAAGGGGAATTTGGTGGCTTGGGTATCGAAGTTACTATGGAGAAAGGCTTGGTAAAAGTTGTATCTCCAATAGATGACACACCTGCTTATGAAGCAGGAATGAAGGCTGGTGATTTAATCGCTGAGATTGATGGTGAACAAGTTCATGGCATGTCTCTTTCTGATGCTGTAAAGAAAATGCGTGGAAAAGTTGGCACTGATATTTTGTTGACTGTTATACGTGATGGGGAAGCCGAAGCATTAAAAATAAAAATTACTCGTGCAATCATTCAACTAAAAGCAGTTAAACATCGTACAGAAGGTAATGTTGGCTATATTAGAATTACAACATTCAATGAGAAAACTTTCAAAGGACTAAAAAAAGGAATTAAAGAAATTAGAAAAGAACTTGGTGAAAATTTAATCGGCTATGTGATTGATTTGCGTAATAATCCAGGTGGACTTTTAAATCAAGCTATTGCTGTATCAGATGCCTTCCTTGATAAAGGTGAAATTGTCTCAACTAAAGGACGCTCGAAAGGCAATATACGTAGAGATAACTCAACATCTGGAGACATGGCAAATGGACTTCCTTTGGTAGTGTTAATAAATGGAGGTTCCGCCTCTGCTTCAGAAATTGTCGCAGCATCATTGCAAGATCATAAACGTGCTGTTGTCATGGGTACACAGTCATTTGGTAAAGGTTCTGTGCAGACTATTTTGTCACTGCCAGGGCATGGAGCTATGCGTTTAACTACTGCACGTTATTATACTCCATCAGGGCGTTCTATTCAGTCTAAAGGAGTAACTCCAGATATTATCGTAGATCACGTTGCAGTTACTGAATATAAGGGTAATGAATATGTACGTGAGGTCGATCTAAAAGGTGCTTTAGACAGTAAAAAAGAAAAGAAAAAGAAAAATGGCAAAAATGCAGAAGATAAAGAGACAGAAAAACAAGTAGAGGACTATCAGTTGTCCAGAGCTGTTGATCTATTGCAAGGTGTACATATGTTTAACAAAACTGTGGAATAATACTTGATAATGTAGGTATTTATGCAAGAAAAAATATATCGTTTTATTCAGTCTCACCTTGGTCATGTTATTTTGGCTTTTGCATTATACTGCCTTTTTATCGTTGTAGTTCTATTTTCTTTAAAGTTTTTTGCTCCGAAACAAGGAATAAATGGTTTTGCTGATGGCTTTTCTGTGGGGCTAGATGAGCAAGATATAGAAGCAACTACAAAATCTTTATTGCGCCCAATTAAACTAGCAATTATCGTTGTTGGAATGGGATTATCTGATAAGGATACTTTGAGAGCGGTGGAAGAACTGCCAGAAGAAATTAGCTTTGCATTTTCACCATACACAAAAAAAATGGAGCATTGGCTTTCTGAATCTCGTAGGCTGAGGCATGAACTATTATTAGAAGTCCCAATGGAGCCACATGGCTATCCTGATAATGATCCAGGACCAATTTCTTTGCTAACAAGGTATAGTGATGCTGGTAACGTTGAAATGTTAAAAGATATTATGAGGAGGGCAAATGGCTATGATGGGGTCATAACATGGATGGGTGGTAAATTCATGTCCTCAACAAGTAATATAAGACCTATTTTTGAATATCTTACAGGCACAAAACTATTATTTCTAAATACAGTGAGCCAAGAAACGCCCCAGACATTGGCAAATATGGCCAAAAAAATGAATGTACCTTATTTGCAGACACAGTTTGTTTTAGACGATGTTGCAACACGAGAAGCTATTTTACTAAAATTAAATATGATGGAAAAATCAGCCCGCATAGGCTCTGGTCATGCAATCGCAATTGTTCAACCATATCCAATAACAATTGAAGTTTTACAAGAATGGGGTAAAACCCTAAAGGAAAAAAACATTACTTTAGTTCCAATAACTACTATTGCAGAGTAAATTATAGTAACTTTTATACAACAATGGATTGAGTGGGTGCACTTGAAGTAGATTGACCTGAGCTTGTTGTGGCTACACTAGTGCTGGAAGCAATTGGAGTTGATCCCTGTGCTGGTGCTGGTGCTACTGGTGCTGGTGTGGGTACATCTATACTTGATGTTTGTGGTATAGACCCTGATATTGAAGAGCTAGCTTCATTGACTGTTTCTACTTCCGCTGTGTTTATTGTCTCACTTACGTACCCAGTAGAGCTATTCTCAAGCTCAGCTGCACGTTGAAAGGAAGCTATTTGCTGTTCTGTTGGAAACTGTCTAATTACATCTCCAGTATCATGTGAACGTATCTCAAGAATTGCAACATCAAGAAGATTATCCACCCTTATTCTAGAAGTTGAGAACGAGTTTGGAAAGTCGATTCTAGGTTGCTCCTCTTTAACAGGAACACGCTCTGTGCCTACCTGCACAGCCGTACTGGTGTTTGAAACACCTATGCCAACTGCATTAATCATACCTATTCCCCAAAAAACACTTCTACACTTTTATCCTATCATAATTATACATAAGAGTCAAGAGTAAAATCATCCTGTTATTATTCTGCTATAATTTTATTAATAAAGCATTAAGAATAAAATTTTTATGATACATTACAATAATAAGCTATTTATTGAGTGCATATGAATTTTATTTATAGGTAAACTCTCAACATCGCCTATATTAACCCATTCCATTTTACCATTTTCTGGAGTTGTACATTGCCCATCAAAAAATAAACTTTTATAGTGATTAACATCAAAATAATAAGTGTAAAAAGTCTGATGGCAAAAACGTTTCAAATCAATAGCATAAAAACCTGCTTTATACTCAATATCATTTACAGGTGACATTGGTTCTAGAACAAACCCTGTTTCTTCTTCCACTTCACGCCACAAGGCCTCCATTTCATTTTCACCTTCATCAATTGCACCACCAATTAAGTCTGCAACACCTGGTGAGTAATCAGGCCAATGAATAAGTACTTTATTTTGATATACAAATAAAGAATAAACACCCCGCCTATCAGTAATAATATCATCACCTGTTGGGAAATGTTCATTACCAAGACGATCGATAAAAATAATTCTTTGTTGATTTAAATTAGTCATTCTTTTAATTCTTTTCTAAGCCTTGCATTCCTTGCTTAACTGTATCAAGCAATGGAGCAGAAAAAGCGACGAAATGTGGGTTTAAAAACTTATTTTCTACTCCACCATATTGCAGAGTATCTCCAGACATATTCAAGATATGACCACCAACTGAACGTAGAATTGCATCACCCGCACCTGTGTCCCATTCACAGGTTGGCCACATTCTTGGATAAATATCCGCATTACCTCTAGCTATTGTACAAAATTTTATAGAGCTACTGCATGGCTCAACAACATTAATTTTATTCGCACCTAAAAAACGCTCTATTTTTTTAGTATTTTTAAAACTTCGACCACTAACAACCGTTAATCCATTATCTGGCAAGTTCCGTGTTGCCAAAGCAATTTTTTCTAAAGAACCTGCTTCTTGCATAAAACCAGAGCCTAATCCAGCGGCTGCATACATCTCATCTCGCATAGGAATATATATAATACCCGCCACTGGCTCAAAATTATCCATTAAAGCAATGTTTACTGTAAATTCACCTGCACCATTAACAAATGATTTAGTACCATCTAATGGGTCAACCAGCCAATATTTACCGCCTGAAATATCTGGTATTCTTCCCTCTGCAACGGACTCTTCGCCTACAAATGGAATAGTTGGATCTAACTTTTCTAAATAATTAATAATGAGTTCTTCAGCTTTTTTATCTGCTATTGTAACAAGGCTGCCATCTTCTTTATGCTCAGCTTTAAAGCCATTTTCAAAAATATCTTTTTCAACCGCTCCTGCTTTGCGAGCTATTTCACACAAATCTGGTAATAAATCTATCATTTCATCGTTATTGTTATAAATCATATCTTTACACTGAAGCATTACTCTTACCTTTTATTTCAGAAATAACAGATTGTATGCCACGCATTACAATCATTTGACCTATAGGCCCTGGCATATAGCCTGCATCTTCTGATGCACTTACCGCAACCATACGACCTACAGCCTTCCCGACCGCAACCGCTTGACCTACTTTATTTTCGAAACCAACTGTTTTAAAGAAGTCTTCGATAGGCTGACGTAGTTCTACTGACATTTCTTTATAATGACTTGTATCTTCTTGGTCATTAACAGGGGAAACAGATGCCCAATTTGCAGCATCATCAATAGAGTGCCTTTTCGCCTCATTAGCAATCACCTGCATAACTATATTTTGCAGTTCATCTGCATCTTTTATGGAATTATCTTGTTCCTGTAATGATTCTATACCATAAATCATAACTAGGCTTGATAAGGTTGCTAGAGCCATATCAACTGGCCAACCATCACCAATAAAATCTTCAACTAAAATATCGCAGAACTCTTGTGATGCCATTTCAAATATTGCAGTTACTATTACAGCTTCCATTAATATACGTAAACAACGAGATGTACCCATATTTACATTTTTATCTTCACCAAAAATTGGTAAATCACTAATAATCAAGCCTATAATAATTTCATGCACATCATCTAAGCTATCATTTAACTGTTCTGCTGCTTTCAAAGACAAAGAACGCCCTTTTTCTGTATAGTAATCAACTATATCCATTCTAGGCATTAATTCATCTAATTGCTCAGTTGATATTTCCTCTGGCTCTACATTTAATAAATCAGCAATACGATAAAATGTTTGTTCTATAATTATATCTGGTTCTTCATACTCAAATAAAGTTTCTGCCAAAATACCTGCATAAAATAAAATAGTTAACATTGCTCTATCATCAGCATTATCTTTTTCATTATCTACAATTGTTTTTATATGAGCATGTAAAACTTTTGCTCGTTCAGCTTGTTCTGTCATAGATGTTGTATCCTTACTCATCGCTTGTTTTATTACCCCAGACTTCTGAGGATCTTATAAAGCCTTTATACCCTGAAACTTCTACACTACACCAGCCTTTAGAGCAATCATCCATTTTCACAATGACTCCTTCTTCTAACCTTAAAACCACAGTGCTGCTTTCTTTAGGTTTTTTGCGTATTTTTTGTTCACCATTAATAATGATTCCTCTTTTTTTACTTGATAACAAGTTTTTATGAACCCATCCCACTGTATCACCATCAAATAGCTCTATTTTACGCCAAGTCTCAAATTCTCTAACAATCTTCACAGGCATGTGTTTTCTGGTTAGTTCCCATTTAATTGGGTATTTAGCCCCAGGCCCTACACGCATATTAACTTTATTGTCACGCAAGCTAGCATAGCGTGGCAATTCACCTGCATTTAAATTATCTGGCAAAAAAATTATTACAGACAAAACAAGTGTAACTATATTAATAATACTAAACATTGAATTTTTCATGTCTTTATATTACACATACCTATGATTAATACACAACAAAAAGAAAATACCAAGTGTGGTATTACAAAACTTAATAGAAAAATATCAGTAGCACCAATGATGGGGTGGACAGATAGGCACGACCGCTATTTTTTACGTCTTATTGCTCCGAATATACTTTTATATACGGTAATGATTACAACAGGGGCTTTATTGTATGGTGATACTAGGTGCTTTCTAAAATTTAGCCCAGAAGAACAGCCCGTAGCCCTACAACTTGGCGGTAGCTCCCCTATTGACCTAGCAAAAAGTGCCAAACTTGGCGAAGATGCAGGCTATAATGAAATAAACTTAAATTGTGGTTGCCCAAGTGATCGTGTGCAGCGTGGTGATTTTGGTGTTTGCTTAATGAAAAATGCCAAATTAGTAGCCGAATGCGTAGATGCGATGAAACAAAGCGTCAATATTCCAGTTACAGTTAAGAATCGCATTGGAGTTGATGAATTTGACAGCTATGACTTTCTTTGTGACTTTATAGGCACGGTTTCAGATAAAGGAGGCTGTGATACATTTATTATACATGCAAGAAAAGCTTGGCTAAATGGCTTGAGTCCAAAGGATAATCGGACTGTTCCTCCATTAAAATGGGATATAGTACACAAAATCAAACAGGATTTTCCACATTTAACTATTATTCTAAATGGTGGCATTAAAACTATTCAAGAAATTCAAGAAAATCTACCGTCTGTTGATGGAGTAATGATTGGTCGTGAGGCATATCACAATCCATATTTTCTATCTGAAATAGAAGCTAATATATTTAATACAGAAAACCTTCTAACTCGCCATGAGGTTATAGACGCTCTTATTCCTTATATTGAAAAGGAACTAAAAGCTGGAATTCATTTCAAAAAGATATCTCGTCATATTTTAGGGTTATTTCAAGGAATACGTGGAGCTAAACATTGGCGACGCACTTTATCTGATGAAGGCTGCAAGCGTAACGCTGGTATAGACGTAATAAATCAAGCTCTTTCAGAGATATAATAAGCACTAGTTTTTTTTAATTTATTCTTACACGTTGTCATTAGCCCGACGTGGCAATTCAGAATGGCAGATATATAAACTGGATTGCTTCATCACTTCGTTCCTCGCAATGACGAACAGGGAATTAATTTTAGTTTTGTTTTATTATATCGAAATAAGAGTAAGAACCACTACGTATGTTGCATCCAGGAATTATACCCAGATCCCAATCGGCAACTAAAGTACTCCAAGTAAATATTGTTCCATCTCTATTAAGTCTTTCTAGAAAGCGGTTAAGAGACCCTGAGGTTGTATAAGTGGGTATAGCTGTACTTCCAGTAAGATTTTTATTGATTTGTTCACAAGCCTCCTTTGTTAGTGGCACACCTAAACCTAATATTTCATCGTCAGCACTGCTTCCAAGCTCAGCTCCAGATACAGTTATATGAACATTAGGATAATGAACCCAGGCAAAAGAATTTGATGACCCAACGCCATTCCACAGCTCTATTGGTGGATAAAGTTCTTTGATACCATCATCGGGGTTAAAAACACCAACTGTTCTGCCAGTAGAGCTCCCCCCCCCATTTACATACACCGTGCCAGCGGTGTCATAGGCACTGCTGTCAAACCTGATTTGATCAACTTCATTAAGTATATATAGACGTTGAACATGGCTTTTGATTAAGCTTGCCTGATCCATTAATAAGGCGGTTTTAATAATGTTCTGCTCTTTATCAATAGTGCCACCACCGCCACCAGATTGTGTAACGGCATAACTAAGTGCAGCAAATAATGCAACAGCGATTAGTATTAAAAATAGGGCGTTTCCACGTTCATTCTTCATCATCAATCCTTAGCGTATATTGTCTAATAATATCAATACGCACAATAGTAACACATTATTTTAATCCAGATTACTATAAATATTAAATTTTTTTGTTGTTATAATTTTATCAACAGTGCATCATAATGCGGTAGATAACTATTCAGTTAGGATTATAAGGAATTTCATGGTCTGGAAACGTTTAGAAAAAAAAGATGCACATACTGTCTTAGATAAACTAAGCTCTGATGAGCATGCTGTTGTTTTTTCCAAAGACTTTACAGAGGTTGCCTATGAAGAGCTAAGCTTCTACTCAAATTTCAAGCTCTATCGATTAATTAACTATGCAACAATGCCATCTTTTAGCATGGAGTATATTGGAGATGATAATGTCTTTATTCCATTAGATGGTACAGCCAACCCAATATATGCGATAAATGCAGAAGCACCTATAAAACTAACAAATGATAATGTAGTTGAATATCTAGACTTTTTCTTTAGCAATGTTAAAGGCAGTGACGGTGATATTTACTTAATAGAAGATCCAAAAAAAATGCCTGCCTTAGACTCGCTTGATATAAATCAGCAGAAAAATATTACTGATAACCATATACCTCTAACTATATTAAATGACGAAGCTTCTAATGATTTCATAGTCAGTGGTACAGTTTACTATGGTGGTTGTTTAATTTCTGCAACTATTCAAGTTACTAGTGATGGATTAATTAATTTCAAAGACAGAGAAATGCTTCTCCGTGGCATTCCCTTTCCCAATAATGAAGTGAATTATTATTGGATGGGAGAAAGATAGCAATGTCAGAAGATAAAATCTTAAACGAACTTAACAATATTTTGGGAAACAAAACAGAAACACCTATGCCTGATTCAACGGCGATGATTGCAAAAGGTGTAGAAATATTAAGTCAAAGCCCATTTTCTTTTCCATTAATAGAGCTTATGGAGAAAGAAAATATTAATGTCCATGTAGTCGCCACGATGCGTGAGAGTAGCTATGCCCCTGAAAGTAAAGATATTTATATAGGAATAACAAAGTTTAATCCTACCCACCCAACAAGATTTATACTATTAATGGCAGATGCCTTACTTGAGGCTAAATTAGAGCTTGATGGCATAAAACAACCCGCTCTAACAGAACAAAAAGATAAATATATTTCTGAAACTGCTGATAAGAAAGCAAAGAAAATAGCCCATCTTTGCTCAATTGCCTTTGACCTTGACCAAAAAGAACACTTTTCAGCTTATCATTTTATTGACGAGATGCATAAAATGGGACATAATGAAGCTATAGATGTTTTTATTGCGAATCTTTAATAGTTTCTTAACTAAAATATCTGTATAATGGTATTACATATATCATTATAGGTGATGAATAAACTAAGGTGAAGGAGAAATAGCCATGAATATACAAAAAGCTATACAAGCAACGGAAGAAGCTGTAAAACCTCAAATGATTCAACTTGCTACAACGCATTTTGACGCAGCAAACGATGCACTATCTCTGAAAGCACCAGAAAAACGATGGGCACCTGAACAGGGTATGAAAATGTAATTTTTAAACAAACATATTGTTATAAAGGCTCGGTATTTTTATCGAGCCTTTTTTTATGGGATTAATTACCTAAATTAAGGAACAAAATTCTAAGTGGAATTACTATTACACCAAGGTTTACGTTTTTCTTTACCATTATATGGGCGAGCCAACTCAGCCTTTGACAACATGGTTTGAGCAACACTAGTACCGTCAAGTGTTTTAATATCCGCTACAACACGTCCTGCAAACTTACCATTATGTATGTTATATAAAAATACATCTTGTGTTTCAGGGATAGTATTTTCTAAAAGATTCGTCGCCTGTTTTGCAAGTTCCTTTTCTTTACTGCAACGTCCCCTATGCTCTGGCGTATCAATGCCATTAATTCTAATATAGGTTTGTACATACTGCCCTGGCCATATCATAACCTCTGCCTTAACCGTGTCACCATCAATAACATTGATTATTTTTGCTGGAATAGGCCCTGGTAAAACAGATTTTTTATATGATACAGTTTTTACAACATCTATTTTAGGTTTAACTGCAACAGCTGAGCTATCATGCATATAAAAAACTACTAACAAAGTAATTACAACAATTAATGATACAACATATGAATACATATCCACCCCCATGAACAACTATAAAGTGCATATAATAATTATACAACTTATAGTTTAACAAAGAATGAAATATATACCGCTATTGTAATAAATTTTAGTATATTTAACTATAAAATAGAATTAAATATACGACTATAACGTGTTACTTTTGTCCATGTTACTAAGTGACAAAATAAGTTAGCTGGATAACGCATAAACCCCTCACCCAATGGGCAATGATTACCAACACCCTCAGTTGAGAAAAATAAGAAAGATGCTTTACCAATAAGATTAGAGGCAGGAACCATTCCAACTTGCTCTGTTGCCCTGCTATCTAAAGAGCCATCACGATTATCGCCCATTACAAAATAGTAATTATCAGGAACAGTAAAAAGCTCTGTATTATCATAGCGTTCATAGTCTGATTTTTGATAGATATAATGTTTTACCCCATTAGGCAGAGTTTCTTCATATTTAGAATAAACCTCTATCAGTCCATCGCCACCAACTTCTTCAATTCCTGCAAATATATTAGGCACAGCAACACCATTCAAATAAAGCTGCCCTTCCTTAACTTGCACAGTATCCCCTGGCAAGCCAACAACACGTTTAATATAATCAACATCATTTTTTTTAGGCTGACGAAATACAATAACATCGCCAACTTCAGGATCTTTATGAGCCATACGCCTAGGAAAGTGAATAGGTAGCCAATCAGGGGCAGAATATCTACCATATCCATAGCTATATTTTGATACAAATAAATAATCGCCAACTAATAAAGTTGGAAACATTGAACCCGATGGAATATTAAACGGTTGAAAAACAAAAATACGAAAGCATAAAGCAAGCACAGCGGCTAGAGCAAGAATAGGTAGAATACTTCCCTGCTCTTTTTCCTCTTCATTTAAATCTACCGCAGCTGGTTGCTCTGCTCTTAAAGTTTCTTCATTATCATCATTCGTTGCCATCAATCATATCTCTCTTCTATAGTAATTTATTGCTATTCTACAGAAATTACAACAAAAGCCAATGCAAAATCTTTCTCATCACTAAGGCTAACCTCAATTTGTATCGTTTTGCCTAAATGCATGTCCTGCAGGTAACGTTTAGACTTATCTGTAATTGTAATTATTGGCTTTCCAGCTTCACTTTGCCGACTAACATCAATGTCTTGGAAACCTATTGTTTCTCCAATTCCTGTACCGAATGCTTTTGCACAAGCCTCTTTAGCCGCCCATCGCTTAGCATAGTAAGTAATTTGTTGCTCTTCATCACTATATTTAGTATTAGCTATTTTTTGCTCTGCATTCGTAAAACAACGGTCTAAAAAACGCTGTTCATGTTGTTTTACACTGTCTTTAATACGCTCAATACTAACTATATCTGTACCTATGCCTATAATCATTTAGCACTATCCCTAAAGGCTTTCATGGTCTTTCTAGCTAATCTACGTTTACGGCGTTTTTGGTAAGTATCAATAGCATCACGCACCACATAATAAGTCAGTACCCATGTTATAATCGCACAAGGTATGCCCCCCACCATCATTGGAAATAATATATCTTTTGGGTTTTTCATAAAATCATGCAGATTTAAAGCTGTCATAGCCTCCGTACCAGCAGTGTGACCATATAAAATAAGCAATCCAAGTTTATAAATAAGCAACCAAATTATTGGAAAAGTCCAAGGATTACCAAAAAAAGTACCAAACATTGAGGCTACAAGTGATCCTCTAACAACCATAGCAACAATAATACCTAGAACAAAATGCAAGCCCATTAGT
Source organism: Alphaproteobacteria bacterium (assembly GCA_021775895.1). Taxonomy (GTDB): domain Bacteria; phylum Pseudomonadota; class Alphaproteobacteria; order Micavibrionales; family CSBR16-224; genus JAJFGX01. Next base: position 17,968 of record JAJFGX010000063.1, read on the forward strand.
GGAGTGAAAGATACAGCTACTCCAGAGGCAAAGCCAGCCGCAATCATCTCTGGTGTTCCACGCATACGACCAACACGATGCTTATAATAAGACAATAGCCTTAGCCACCCCATACATGGCCACATTATATTTTTCACTTTCAACACAACATGTTTTGGCTTACGTCTTTTAAACATTATCTACCTTTTGTCCGTTGAACTGCAACTATTTCAGGGGTAGCTCTCAATACCTTTATAATTTCCACTAAATGATCTGAATCCTTAACATAGACATCAACTAGCATATCCCAGAAATCTGGCTGACGGTTAATAATTTTTAAATTGGTAATATTCGCCGACTGTTTTCCAATAACTGTAGATAAAGTACCTAAGCTCCCTGGTTCATTTGATAATGTAATATCTAATCTACCAACTTGAGCTTCATCTGGTCTATTTTCTTCAGACTCCCAAGAAACATCTAACCAACGCTCTGGTGTATCAGAAAAAGACTCTAAACTTTCACAGTCCACTGTGTGGATAGTAACTCCCTTTCCTGTGGTTACAATACCAACAATTCTATCCCCTGGTAGAGGGTGACAACAACGAGCATAATGTAGTGCCATTCCAGAGATTAGCCCCTTAATTGGCATAGATACAGTTTTACCTTTTTTCTTTTTAACTGGCTCTGGTTTTTCTTTCTGGAAATCTTCTTCTTTAACCTGTTTAATTTTTTTAACTATCTTGGCTGCCTGTTCAGGAAAGGCGGCTTTAAATACTTCTCTACAATTAATATGACCCGAGCCAATACCTGCGTATAGATCTTCTATAGTATTCGATCTAAATTTTTTGATAATACCAAGGAATGTTTTCTCAAGAAAAACAACATCTTCCTGCTTGCATATTTTATTAAGCATCGCTTTACCAAGTGCTGAAAACTGCTCTTGCTGTTGCAAACGTATAAAGTGACGAATTCTAGAATGTGCTTTACCTGTGATGACAAAACGCTCCCAGCTTGGGGAAGGTGTTTGATTTTTTGAAGTGCGAATATCAACCTGATCACCATTTTGCAACCTAGTATTCAAAGGAACAATCCGACCATTAATTTTTGCTCCAACACAAGTATCACCTACTTTTGAATGAACGGCATAAGCAAAGTCAACTGTTGTAGCTCCTTTAGGTAGTTCAATTAAGTCGCCATGTGGCGTAAAGCAATAAACTTGCTCTTGAAATAATTCAAGCTTTGTGTGGTGCAAAAACTCCTCAGGACGTGATGCTTGTTCTACAATATCCATTAATTCACGTAACCATCGATATTGCTTGCCAGTTTGTGCTTTTTTATTTTGCTTATATGCCCAATGTGCAGCAACACCCAGCTCTGCCTCTTCATGCATTTCATCTGTACGAATTTGAACTTCAATACGATGATTATCTGGCCCTATTACAGTTGAATGGAGACTACGATAACCATTTTGCTTTGGTATTGAGATATAATCTTTAAATCTCCCTGGGACACTAGGGTACAATCCATGAATAATCCCCAAAGCATGATAACAAGTAGCAATATCCTTAACTATAATACGAAAGGCCATAATGTCAGATAATTGTTCAAACGAAATATTCTTACGTTGCATTTTCTTCCATATAGAATGCGGTGTTTTTTCACGACCTGTAATTTCAGCGTGAATATCTGCTTTTTCTAACTGCGTATTAAGCTCCTTTATGATTTTAGTAACAATTT
>JAJFGX010000064.1 GCA_021775895.1 Alphaproteobacteria bacterium
AAAAACTTTAACTGATTTTATTTATAAAATACTCCCAGAGAATAAAATTACAGAGAAAAATAGTGATAAAGAAAAAACAGGTTTTTTGTCAAAATTACTCAGTAAATAATGTGAGTAAGTAGGGGAATATCAATGTTTGGACAACGAACAGAAAATGATGAAAAGAAATCAAAAAAGTCAAAAAAAGATGATGTTTCTAATTTAGATGAACAAATAGTAGAAGAAAATACAGCCCCACCTAAGTTATCAGATGATGACGATATGGATTCTGTACCTGATATTCCATTAGAGGTTCAAGAGCAATTATTGCAACATCATGAAGATCATGAAAAAAGTAAAGTAGAAAAAGAACCAGAAAAAGTTAAGTTACCACCAAAGAAAGTTAGCCCGCCTTTAAAAGAAAAAGATACAAAAGAGCCAGAAGTTAAAGAAAAAAAGAAATCATCTCGCAATAATCCACGTATGGATAGGGCAAGAAAAAGAATCTGGACTGATTTACGTGATGGAATTGACTTAAAATCTCTGGCTCGTATGGAGACAGAAGCTGCTAGAGAAGAGATATTATCTGCGGTTAATGAAATCGGTCAGTTTCGTTCTCTAGATTTAACTCCAGCAGAATTAGCACAAATTGCTAAAGAAGCAGCCGATGATATGCTTGGCTTTGGGCCATTAGAAGAATTGCTAGAGCAAGATGGTATAGCAGATATCATGATTAACGGCCCCAAAACTATATATATTGAGTTAAATGGTAAAATTGAAACTGCTGATGTTGAATTTCGTGATAATCAACATCTACTTACTATTTGCCAGCGTATTGTTGGGGTAATTGGTCGTCGTGTTGATGAATCAAGCCCTATTTGTGATGCTCGTCTCCCTGATGGGTCACGTGTGAATGCTATTATTCCGCCACTTGCTGTTGATGGTTCATGTATGACCATTCGTAAATTTACCAAGGATAAATTAACATTAGATAAGTTATTAGAATTTGGAGCAATGACTCCAGCTTGTGCGGAAATGTTGAAAATAATTGGTGAATGCCGAACAAATATTCTAATTTCTGGTGGTACAGGAAGTGGTAAAACCACAATGCTTAACTGTCTTACTAACTATATTCGTAAAGATGAACGTATTATTACTTGTGAAGATGCCTGTGAGCTACAATTGCAACAAGAACACGTAGTTAGACTTGAGACTCGTCCGCCAAATCTTGAGGGAGTTGGTGAAGTCACGATGCGTGATCTCGTGAAAAACTGTCTACGTATGCGTCCTGATCGTATTATTGTGGGTGAGGTTCGTGGCCCTGAGGCATTTGATTTACTGCAAGCAATGAATACAGGGCATGATGGCTCTATGGGTACAGTGCATGCCAATAATCCAAGAGAGGCGATTACTCGTATGGAAAATATGATTGCTATGGGTGGGTTAAACTTGCCACAAGTAGCTGTCCGTGAACAAATAGCCTCTGCAATTAATGTTATTATTCAGGTGCAAAGATTGCGTGATGGTTCTCGCCGAGTAACTCATATCAGTGAAATCACTGGTATGGAGGGCGAAGTCGTTACCATGCAAGATTTATTTAAATTTGAATATGAAGGTGATGATGAATTTGGTCGAATTATTGGTACTCAAAAATCATCTGGCTTGCGTCCTATTATGTATGAGCGTGCTAGAGAATTTAATTTAGAAGAAGGAGTGCTAGAGGCGATGGGCGAGGCATACGAATAATGAATGCAGATATTATAACTATACTAATTGTCGGTATTATTGTGATAGCAGGCATTGTTGTAGCTATAATCGTTGGTAAACGCCAATCACGCAAACAGCATGCGTATTCAATTATTACAGGGCAAGCTAATTATTCGCCTAAAGCAAATAATGATGATAAAAAAGCCGCTCAACAAAGAGCAGACCTAGCTCAAAAATTGAAAGATGCTGGTGAAAAAGAAAAAAAAGAAAAGAAAAAGCACCAAGGATCATTAAAATTTCTTATTCAACAAGCTGGATTTCAAACCTCTGTACTTAGATTTTTTGTTAATTCATTTTTATTTACATGTGTTGTTTCTGGACTACTTAGTCTAACAGCATTTGGTTTATTGCCAAAAATACTTCTAACTTTTTTTGCTTTTCTAGGTATGCCAAGAATATTTCTTAAGTTCAAAATAAAACGCAGAGAAAAGAAATTTCTTACAGGCTTTGCAGATGCACTTGATGCAATGGTGCGTATGCTACAAGCTGGAATGCCTGTTGGTGAGGCTGTTGCCATGGTTTCAAAAGAATTTGATGGCCCGTTAGGGGTGGAGATGTCACATATATATAATGACCAAAAAGTTGGTATTCCGATGGGTGAGGCGGCCAATAGAGCGGCTGAACGTATGCCAATTACAGAAATGCAAATGTTTGCAACAGCCATTCAAATACAATCAGAAACAGGAAGTAGCCTTAGTGAGGTTCTATCAAACCTTGCTACAGTAATTAGAGCTAGGTTTCGTTTGCAACGGAAAGTCAAAGCTCTATCTTCAGAGGCAAAGGCCTCAGCTGCAATTATTGGCTGTCTACCGTTATTAGTTGCAGGTGGGCTTTATTTGGTTAATCCAGACTATATTATGAAGCTTTTTACTATTCCAAAAGGTAAGGTAATGATTACTGGGGCAGCCTTGTGGATGTCTGTTGGTGTTTTTATTATGAAGCAGATGATTAACTTCCGTGTCTAGGGTTCTAACTCTAGTATCTACGTTCTATTACAAAATCTATTAGGTCGTACATCATTTTCTTTAAAGGCTCTTTATCATCAAAAACACTTAAAGCTGTTTGAGCTTTTGCTCCGTATATTTTAGCTTTCTCAATTCCTTTATCAAAGACTCTGTGGTTATTAATAATTCCGCAGGCAGTTTTAAAATCATCATCATTGCGTTGCTGTCCACGGCTGAATGTACGTGTCCAAAAAGTCATTTCATCTGCATCAGCTTCGGTCAGAGCCAAAATAACAGGCAAAGTCATTTTTCCTTCTTGAAAATCATCACCTGTATTTTTACCCAAAGCATCATCTGGCGTATGATAATCAAGCAAATCATCTATCATTTGGAAAGCTATGCCTAAATTCTCACCATATTCACGTAATGCATTACGTTGTTCTGGCGAACAATTAGCTACAAGACCACCAGCTTCACAGGCAGCGGCAAAAAGCTCTGCCGTTTTTGCACGTATAACATCAAGATACTGTTCCTCTGTAATATTAATGTTATTGTTGTTGCTTAATTGTAGCACTTCACCCTCGGCAATTATTGCAGAAGCATTAGAAAGTACTTCCAAAGTATCAAGTGAACCTATCTGAACCATCAATTGAAATGCTCTACTAAATAAGAAATCACCAACTAAGACAGCAGCTTCATTGCCAAATATTGTATGAGCAGAAGATTTTCCTCGACGTTGATCACTATCATCAACTACATCATCATGCAGTAATGTTGCTGTATGAATAAATTCTACAGATGCGGCAAGTTTATAATGTGCATCGCCTTTATATCCTAAGAGTTTTGCAGAGGCAATTGTCAGTAAGGGGCGAACACGCTTACCACCAGAGGCTATCAAATAAGTAGCTAGTTTTGGTATCATAGGGACACCAGAATGCATATGTTTAATAATCAGAGCATTAACATCTTTCATGTCTTGTTCAAGCGCAGATGTCATTTGCTCTAATGGTGTTACAACGTCAGTATCAGTAATTGTGTCTTGAGCTATATTATGCACATTATCACCTAAATATTTATTATTGATATAATATGACCTGAAAATATCACTGTTTTAGGATACATACAAGATTAATATTATCATTAGAGCTCTAGGAATCTTTTTCCTACCAAATGCGATATTTATTCCATTTATAAATAAGAAAATATAGATAATTACTCTATCTATATAGTACATATTATCCATTTCATGATATTTTAATCTTTAAAATCAATAAGTTAAAAAAACTGGCACGCCTATTGCAGGTAATTGTTCGAGGAAATCTATAAATGGATTTTCTAAAGTATTTAAATTAGGAACATAAGAATGACTAATGCTAATAACATAACCAATCAGATAAAGCCCCATAATATGGGTGTGGGCAATGCCCAAGGTTTATCTGGTGCAGCGGCTCCTGGAAAAGGAAAAGCCGAGGTTAATGGGCTAGGTGATTTTATTGCTCTACTTATACAGAATATTCAACAAACATCTGAAGTAAGTAAAAATGACAGTGGTAATGTTCAGTTAAAAACTCAAATACAAGGTCTTTTAGAGCAATCACCTGATAATCTAAAATCATTATTAGAAGATAGTGAGCAAGAAAATCCTCTATTATCTTTATTAGAAGCATTAAATATTAAGCCTGAAGATATTGGTTTAAATGTTGAAAAGTTACCTCAATCTTTAATTGGTCAAGCAACAGCACTGCAAGCACAGTTATTAGCTCAACCTTTAACAGAGTCATTGTCACAAGAAACAAAAGTTATTATTCCTGAGAGTAATTTATCAGGAGATGGAATAGAGGTACCAGTACCAGAGCTTCCATCTATTGTTGCTACTAATGAGGCTGTTAATACTCCACTGGCAGAAATAGCTCTTCAAGCTCAAGAAACAAATAAAGCTCAAAATCAAACAGCTTTATCGAAACAAGATACACCCGCCCAGCACACACACACAGATGCGAAAAATACTCTCTCACATGCGGCGGGTGTGTCTTCTCCTTCAATTATATCTGGTATGTTAGATGCTGACACAGCAATAGATGCTGCTTTACTTACAGGAAAAACTTCTGCAGCTGTGAACGATGGCAATGTAGATAATTTGTCTGGGCAGGTAAATGGTAATAGTTCTCATGCTGTTTCTTTTAATGCTGGTGATGTTTTAAAATCATTTCTACCAGATGGAGCAGGCAGGAAGCCTCGTCATGCAACTAATGTAGTTGAACAGGCAAAAACAATTTCTTCTGTGGCTAAATCAAATGTTCAGCCAACCACAGGTAATGAACAACAAGCAACAACACAACAACCAGTACCAAATATACAAACAGCAGATACTATGAACTCAGCTTCCTCAAATGCTCCATTTATGGCGGGCTTAATGAATGGCTTAATGTCTAGTGATGCTATAATAGCGGACGGGTTTTCTAATCAAAGCGTTATACAAAATACTAGTGGTGAAATTACAAGTGATGTCGCAGGACAAAATAAGACTGCTACTCAAAGCAATTTTACAGCTTCTATAATGGGTAAATCTGGTACGTTTCAGTCTCCTGCTAGTCAGAAAATATATATGAATATGCAACGTAATGCTGCGGCAAAAGTAGAGCAAATTACATTACAATTAGAACCAGCAGATTTAGGACGGATCGAAATTAATATGAAATTTGGTAAAGATGGCTCTATGAAGGCTCATTTAATTGTTGAAAAACAAGACACTATGGGATTATTGCAACGTGATGCGCATGCTTTAGAAAACGCACTGAAAAGTTCTGGAATTGAACTAGATGATAGTGCTTTGAGCTTTGATTTAGCTTCTAGCGAGGATCATTTTGATAAAACTCAAGAGCAAAGTGAAAATGATAGCCAATTTTTATTAGAAATGATGGCGGAAGATGCAATACAAACACAATTAAATAATGAAGCTCTGGCGATGCAAATGTCAGCTAACCAAAATGGCTACATTCGTCAAGATAGCGTCAATATATTAATTTAGGATACGAAGGAGAATAAACATGGAAAGCATTTCAAGTATAAGTCCGCAGGTGCAATCTGCTTCACAAAAAGATTCTGCAGCTCTTAGTCAAGATTTTGATAATTTCTTACTTTTACTTACTACTCAACTTCAAAATCAGGATCCATTATCTCCAGTTGATTCAACTGATTTTACAAATCAATTAGTTTCATTTTCAGGGGTTGAGCAACAAATTAAGTCTAATAAAACCTTAGAGGACATGCTCGCATTAAATGTTCTAAATATAACTAGTATTGGACTTGGTTTTGTTGGTATGGATGTCGATAGATTGGGTAGCGATATAACCTATGATGGCTCTACGCCAGAGAGTATGGGTTATCAACTATCATCTAGTTCTGTCGAAACAAATATAAATATTGTTGATGAAAATGGTAATACAGTCTTCTCTACCTCAGGTGAAACAGCGGCAGGAGAACACCACTTTACATGGAATGGCTTAGATAATAATGGTCAACCAGTTCCCGCAGGTGGTTACCAATTACAAGTTGGTGCAACTGATGAAGTTGGTGAGGCTGTAGAACTTAGCACAACAGTTACAAGCCTGGTTACTGGAATTGAATCTGGTGGTAATGGTGATGTTATTCTGGTCTTAGCTGATGGAGGACAAATTTCTATTACCGATGTTAAACGAGCCCAACAACCTAGTAGTTAAATAAGCAAATTAATGAAGAAGAAGCAAAACAATAACTAATAATAAATAACCTAAAGGAGAAATAATATGAGTGTTTTTGGATCCCTATTTACCGCAGTATCTGGTTTGGCTGCACAAAGTCAGTCAATCGGAATGATTTCAAACAATATTGCTAACGTGAATACAGTTGGTTTCAAAAGAACTGATGCTGCATTCTCTAGCCTTGTTACTAATCCTGGACGTTCGACAGCATTTACACCGGGATCAGTACGCTCAATTCAGAATGCTCGTGTAGATCAGCAAGGAATTTTACAACAAAGTAATTCTTCTACAGATGTTGCTATTTCAGGAAATGGTTTCTTTGTTGTAGAGCGTGCTTTAAATGGTATTCAAGAAACTCTATATACAAGAGCTGGATCATTTTCTGAGGATCAAACAGGAGTTTTGAGAAATACTGGTGGCTTCTTTTTACAAGGATGGCCATTAGATCAGGATGGTGCATTACCATCTGGGCAAGCAGATTTAAGTTCTTTAGTACCTGTCGATGTTGCATTTTTAGGTGGATTAACTCAGCCAACAACATCTGCGGAGGTTTCTTTAAATCTTGATGCAACACAGGTAGCTAGTACATATCCTGTACCAGCTGGTTTTTCTCCTGACTTTACACGTGGTTTACGTATATTTGATAGTTTAGGTGAAGGGCAAGATTTAACAATTAATTTTAAAAAACATGAAACACCAACAGCTATTACTACAGGTACAATTAATATAACAGGAATTGTTGGGGCTTTAGCTACTGATATTAATATTGATGCAACAGATACTTTTGATATTACTGTGGGGCCAATAGGTCCGACAACCATAACTCTTGATGGTGACCTTGGTAAGCTTCTAAATGATCTTAATAGTATATTAGACTTAAACGGTGAGTCAGTGTTATTGGCAGAAGTTGATAACTTAGGGCAATTAGAAATAAAAGCACGTAATTTGACTGATAATATAACTCTAGCCGATGGCGTAGGTACACCATTAAATGATGGTTTAGGTATGGCGGCTGCAATTGGTGTAACTGCTCCGCCAGTAGCACCTACGCTGATGGCAACACCTAATAGTATTCCTAATACTGAAGGTTGGTGGCATGTTGAGGTTTTATCACCTACAGGAACAGTTATTAATGCAGGGTCTATGAATTTTAATGGTGCGGGTCAATTAAATTCTCTACAAGATGCTAATGGTGATGTAATTGTCCCTCTAACAGCCATTAATTTTGGAAATGGTTCTGATCCTCAAGATATTAATTTAGATATCGGCTCATTTACACAGTTTGCTGGAGAGTATAATGTAATTTTCTCACAACAGAATGGTGCTGAGCTTGGGCTTAGAACTGGTGTTTCAATTGATAGAGATGGCTTTGTTTCAGCACAATTTAGTAATGGTCAAAGTACACGTATATATAAACTACCACTTGCAACATTTGCTAATGCTAACGGTTTAGAAGAGCTGACAGGAACAGTATTTAGAGAAACAGATACTAGTGGTAACTTTAACCTACGTGAAGCTAACCAAGGTGGTGCAGGGCAAATTGAAGGTGGAGCTTTAGAAGGGTCTAATGTTGATTTGGCGGATGAATTTTCGAAAATGATTATTACTCAACGAAGTTACTCAGCTAACACTAAAGTAATTACAACGGCCGACGAAATGACAGCAGAATTGCTGCGACTAAGGTAAGAAATACCTGAAACTAAGATAGTAAAACTTGTATAGAACATACAAAATATTACGAATGGTAGACGCTTCATTAGAATAATGAGGCGTTTACTATTTTTTGATCCTAATGTTATAATATTTTTGCCTCTAAACTTAAAAAAGGAAAAATAAGTGGAAAAACGAAAACTTGGAAGAACTGATATTGAAGTTAGTTTAATTTGTCTTGGTACGATGACTTGGGGACAGCAAAACACTCAAGAAGAAGGCTTTGAGCAAATGGATTATGCGACAGAAAATGGAATTAATTTCTTTGATACAGCAGAGCTTTACTCAATTCCTCCAACAAAAGAAACACAAGGTCTTACCGAAAAAATTATTGGCAATTGGTTTGCAAGTAGAGGTAAACGTAATGATATTATTTTAGCAACTAAGATTGCTGGAGAAGGAAATATATTTCCAACACGTTGTTTTGATAGAGGTAATATTAATGATGCTATTGAAGGAAGTTTAAAAAGGCTACAAACTGATTATATTGATCTTTATCAATTGCATTGGCCAGAACGCAGGGTTAACAGTTTTGGCCGCTTGAACTTTCCAGATGATGCAGAGATTAGAGCAAATGAAATTGAAATAATGCATGAAACTTTAAACTCATTAAAAGAGCATGTTGATAAGGGTAATATTCGTTATATTGGCTTATCTAATGAAACTCCTTGGGGGGTGATGACTTTTCTGCGGTTGGCAGAAGAGCATGGTTTGCCTCGTGTTGTCTCAGTACAAAATCCATATAATCTATTAAATAGAACTTTTGAACTAGGGTTATCTGAAGTCTCATTACATGAAGATTGTGGTTTACTAGCATACTCACCAATGGCTGGCGGAACACTTAGTGGTAAGTATTTAAATGGTCAGATGCCTAAAGGCTCAAGGCGTGATAATGATACACGCAGCTCTAGATATACAAAACCACATGAAATAAAAACAGTGCAGGCATATATGGATATTGCTAATGATAATGGATTAAACCCATCTCAAATGGCGTTATCATTTGTTAGCCAACAACGCTTTTTAACGTCTAATATTATTGGTGCAACAACTATGGAACAACTGAAGAGTAATATTGCTTCAACAAGTCTTAAATTATCTGATGATGTTATCTCTGCAATTAATGAAGTGCATTTAGATCAACCAAATCCATGTCCGTGATTTTTATTACCTTTCATAAAAATAGTAAAATTTCCACTTCTGTATGTAAAATAACGGTTAAGAAGATCGTTAGGTGTTAAATATTTTTGCGATAAACAAACCTATGGCGAATACAGAAATTGCACCAGATGCTAATATAATAACTTTATTAAACCAATCAATTTTAAAACTTTTTTCAATAAGTTTGCTTGCTCTTTTATGGTATTGATACCATATTATTTTCCACCAACCAGTATAAATCAAAGCATATATCCAGCCAAATAAAATAGCACCAACATATTTTCCCCCATCGGCTATATCAAAACAATTATGTTTGACAACATCAGCTTCACTTGTTTCTAAAACACCATTAAAATAGACAATGCCCTCTCCATGAAAAGGGGCATTTCTAATATCCATTGCCATATGTGTGCTTAAGTTAATGACAATATATCCCATACCAATAGAAATAAAACTGTATAAAGCCCTTTTCCAAACTAAAGTCTCAGGCCTAATAGAAAAAATAATAATAGGAGTAGATATAAGCCAGAACAAAAGCCAAGTATTAATTCTACCATACCAGGGACGATTTTTTAGAATTTCATGACAGCTTAAACCTTCAAAATTTTCAGGAAACATCATACGAGCCTGTTCCACAACGGGTAAAAGCTCAAAAGTAGCAATAGCACAAAGTAACATCAGTAATATTAAAATATTTTTGTGTATATAAATTTTTTTCAAGTTTTTCAATATTCTATCATTTTTATGCGTGGTTATTTATTAAAGTCTCATATAAACAAATAAAATAAAGTAAAACAAGAATATTTGTGATTATTATAAACCTTTATTTTCTAATAACAGCTTCAATTTTTGTACTCCACTTATCTGTTATATGATAAGGTTCTCCGGTATTGACAGTTAAAGGCCACATGTCTATATCATAGTAATCATATGGTCTTGTAAACTCATCAGAAAATGCATAATCTACATTAGCATTAATTATCCAAAAATTACCCTTATTAATTGCATGTATCATACCAGAACCAGATACTGTGGCTCCTCCTATTTCAAACACGACAGGCTCGAATTCATAAGAGTTTCTAAAATAATAAGGAAAAGATCCCACTCCATTTTCATGGGCTTTTTTAAAGACATCTTTTTCAACTCTCTCAAATATTGTCCCACCTCCCTGATTATAGCTTTTTGCATGATCAATAATATTTTGTAAATGCCCAATTTCAGACAACCTAACCATTCTCCCTTTTTCATTATTATAGTGATGGAAAAAATCCTCTCTCGTCCATGATGGAAATTTATCATTTACAGCACTAGTAACAGTTTGAATTACGTATTCACGTAACTTATCATTTTCAAATTCATAAGGCTCAGCCCAACAGCGACAATTATAGTCTTCACCTGGGTGATATCCACCTTCGGGTGGGTTATCCCAAGAAAAGATTTGTCCATCAAATTTCGCATGCCTAGAACGCACTTTACCATCTCCACTGGTGCGCCAGATATATTTTGGGCTTGTGTGTTTATCTCTTGTTTCTTCCTTTTGAATATCGTATTTGATTTCCTCTGTTGCTATACCTATAGAAAAAGTTAGACTTTTTATTGCTTGCACTAATGAATATTCATGAATGAGTTCACTCATAATTATTCTCCTCAAATTGTATATATTGGTAAATTTTTGGCACAAAAAAAGTCGCTAGAAAAGCGACTATTTATTCTGTTGATAGTTTAATAACTATAGATAAAAGCTACTATAAATAGACCCCAAAGTCAATAATTTATATATTACGAGTTTTTTTGTATTTAAGGTTATCTTTTGTTCCAACAGTCACTGAGATAAAATAATGAAAGATAAATGGCGGAGACGGTGGGATTCGAACC
>JAJFGX010000065.1 GCA_021775895.1 Alphaproteobacteria bacterium
TGAACCTCTGTAGATTCTTGAACATGAGGCATCTTTAAAAAATTGCTAACATCTAATTTTTCTTCCATTTTACTTGTAAAATTTAACAGCTTTTCAACAATTATAGGAATTATATGTTCTTCCTCCATTGCCATCTCTAAAATGCCATACATATTATTTGGGTGAATATTTACATCTTGTTCTAGTAATTTGTCTAAAAACTCTGGCGATTCTGATGCTGTAGCGTAAAAAATAGCGGTAAAAAATATTTCAAAGTTTCTAGCCGTAATATCAGCACCTCTTTCTATTAAGGCTTCAAAGATATCGTAATCTATTGAATGAATAGAAGAGCATAAAGCGTAATCATCTAAAGCATGAATATCTGTGCCATATTCTAAGAACTTCATAGAAGTCTCTAAATTTCCACTACTCACTGCAACACAAAATGCTTTTTCTTTCCATGTTACAGTATCCCAACGATTCTCATCACTAACTTGTTTAGGGACATCATTATCCACAGCCTTATCTTTTGTTTTATTATAAGCTTCTTGAGCTAAGTCATATCTTTTTTTAACGGCGGAATTACAAAATTTATGATTTACTTGAGGAGAAACATAAGGTTTCTCACCACAATCCTTAGATAGCATTAAATCAACAATATTTGTATGACCATTTAATGCTGCATGCTCTAAAGCCAGACCTATTTCATCTTCAGCAGTATCACTACCACCCTTCCTAAGACCATTAACCAATAAGTTAACACGCCATGCTTTATCAGTACTGGCACTCATGCGTAATTCAAAACATGCCTCTCCATAAGGCATATCTTTTTTTCTAAGCAACCAAAAGCGATCTGATATTGATGGTTCTAAATCCATTATACTTACTCCTTTTAACACATTCTAACTCTCTATATTATATACATAACACAGGGGGTGGTCACAAGTCAACAATATTATATATAATTATGTTTTGTTTTGAAGAGGTGCTTCTCCCATTTAAAAGATAGCATTATAGATTTTTACTTGCCATATTTATTGACATATAATCAAAGCAGTGATAGTATAGAAACTAATCAATAAAATAGAGGCGAATTAAAGGGTAATAAAATGAGTATATTAGATAAATTTAGAAAAAAGAAAAAACCGAAAAGTATATTTGATGAAATCAATGATGCACTTCGTGAAATTAATATATTAGGCAAACCAATAGAAAAGAAGCCAAAAAATATATTTGATAAAGTAAACAATGCCTTTTCTAATTGGATAGATTAGGTTGGGAAAGGCAGCCACCCTGCTGGTATTGCTAAAATTTTAGTGAGTTTTTCTTTAGTATTTACTATTATTTTAGCTCCATTTCACTATGTTTCCCAAAAAAATGAGCAAGAGTTACAAAGTAGGTTTGATAGTCTTGATAATCAAACAACTGAAGTATTTAATTCCACTTCCAACTGTGTGAAAAAAGATTATTTAGCAGATGCTTGTAAAGCTTCAGAAGAAAATGCTTTGGATACTATCGGTTTTGGAACAAAAATTGAATATAGTAATATAAACAACTGCTTTAATAATCATGGTTCTTGTAGTAAAGGGGTTAAGTACATTCTCATAGGTAAAGTGCTTGTTCCTAAAGTATATTATCAACCTTATCTTGTTGGGTGGCAGGCCGCAAAAAAAGATTTGTCCGATGCTGTTCCCCTTTATGGAAGTGCAAGATGGGGCATGGCTCTCCGTGGTGATGGTAAATCTTTTTCATTAAGAAGATAAAGAGCTATTTCTGCTCACGAATGGCAGTTGAAGATAGTGGGTGCAGAGGTGTATGCAATAAAACCCAACTTGGAGCGGTCATATCTTTTAAAGTTGAGGCTTGTTCTTCTGATACTTTAGAATCCACAAAATATCTGTATACCTGACAATTCTTTGCACTTTCAGCACTAGTGTCACGGTCAAGTACTGCGATTGGCATTGTTTTGAATATATCTTGCCAGTTTTTCCATTTATGTATTTGCTCCAAATTATCACGCCCCATCAACCATATAAATTTTGTTTGTTGGCAAGTTTTCTTTAATATTGATAATGTTTCTGCAGTATAGCAAGTATTCATGCCCCGCTCAATATCCATTGGAATTATGTTTGAATAATCTTTAGTAATTTCTTCTGCACTTTTAAAACGTTCTTCAAATGAAGCCATATCATCGGTTGATTTTAATGGGTTTTGTGGACTAACTAGCCACCATATAGCATCAAGCCCTAGGCGTTCTACGGCTTCTTGGCTAATGTGGAGATGCCCTGCATGTGCTGGATTAAATGATCCTCCTAAAAGACCAACGCTACGCCCTGCCCATAGTTCAGATAGTTCTTCTAACAATTCTAAACCTCATCATCATCTTCTGATAGAGACACCAGCGTTGTATTTCCGCCAGAGGCTGTTGTATTGATAGTTAAAGTCTTTTCAGTTACAAAACGGGTCAAATAAAGCGCTCCACCAGCTTTGGGGCCCGTGCCTGAAAGTCCTTGACCACCAAAAGGCTGCACGCCGACCACAGCACCTATCATTGATCTGTTGACGTAGCTATTGCCAACATTTGCTTCTGAGACAATTTTCTGCATTGTGTGTTCAACCCTAGTATGTACACCCAAGGTTAAACCAAAACCACTGTCATTAATTGTATCAATAACTTTATCTAAGTCTTTACCTTTATAACGAATAATATGCAGAATTGGCCCGAAATGTTCTTCGGTTAACACAGATAAATCTGAAATTTCAAATGCATGCGGAGCAAGAAAACTACCCTGCTTGGCTAGTTCATCAGAAAGATTTGCTTTCATTAAGAATTTAGCATTATCCTCCATATCTTTGATATGAGCCAATAGAGAATCTTTAGAGCCATCATCAATCACAGGCCCAATATCTGTTGCAAGACTTATTGGATCACCAAGTACAAGTTCCTGCACAGCACCATCAAGCATATTTATAACTTTATCTGCGATATCTTCTTGTAAGAAAAGCACTCTAAGAGCAGAGCAACGCTGTCCTGCTGATTGAAAAGCACTGGTTATTACATCATCGACTACTTGTTCAGGTAAAGCACTGCTATCAACAATCATAGCATTTTGTCCGCCTGTTTCAGCTATTAAAGGTACTATGGCTGATTTCCTTGCAGCTAGTGTTTGATTAATAGTCCATGCCGTATCAGTAGAGCCTGTCATAGTCACGCCTGCAATACGTGGGTCAGTGACTAATACTTCACCTACTAAACGCCCCGATGCTGGAATAAATGCTAGAGCATTTTTAGGAATGCCTGCCTCATATAGTAATTCAATTGCTCTGGCAGCGATTAGAGGGGTTTGCCCTGCTGGTTTAGCAATTACGCAGTTACCAGTAACTAAAGCCGCACTAACTTGCCCTAAGAAAATAGCTAGAGGAAAATTCCACGGGCTAATACATAAAAATACTCCACGACCATGTAAGCTGATTTGATTATGCTCACCTGTTGGGCCAGGTAAAGCTGTAGGCTCTGCCATTAATTTCTTTGACTGCACCGCATAATATCGACAAAAATCAATTGCTTCACGTATTTCTGATAGAGCATCTGGTAGGGTTTTTCCTGCCTCCCTAACACATAGAGCCATAAATTCAGCTAAATGTTCTTCTAATAGATCAGCCATTTTTGTTAAGCAATTTGCACGCTCTATAACTGGAGTATCTCGCCATTCAGTGAAAAATTCTTTACATGAAGATAAAGCATCTAGCATATCTTCTTTGCCAGCATTGGTTATTTTGCCAATTGTTTTATTATTATTTGTCGGGTCAATAACATCTTGTGCTTCACTAGGTGAGGCATGGCGTATTTCCCCTGCAATCATCGGGGCTGCAATATAAGCCATTTTCTCACTATACGAGGCAATATCTACTAATAAAGGTTCAGTTATATGCGGGTCATTAAACTCTATACCTTTAGGATTCTTACGACTATCACCATATATATCAGCAGGAAAAGGAATTTTAGGGTGTGGCTTACAACCAACTTGTTTAATGTAAGCGACAGGATCACGTACAATATCATCGACCATAACACTATCATCTTGCAGGCGATTTACAAATGAGCTATTTGCTCCATTTTCAAGCAATCTACGAACTAAGTAAGGTAATAGTTCTTCATGGCTACCAACAGGTGCATAAATGCGTACAGGGTATTTATCTGTTTCATTATCTGTACCTATTATTTGGTGATACAATGGTTCTCCCATACCATGCAGGGCTTGGAATTCAAAACCAGATTTATTAGAACCAGACATTTCAATTATTGAAGATAATGTATGAGCATTATGCGTAGCAAATTGTGGGTAGAATATATCACGTTTTGACATTAGTTGTTTTGCACAGGCTAAATATGAAACATCAGTTGCATGTTTTCTGGTAAAAACAGGATAGCCATCAAGCCCTAATTCTTGAGCATGTTTAACTTCACTATCCCAATAAGCACCTTTAACCAAACGCACCATTAATGGGCGAGTGTTATTATATGTTTCATTACCTGTATTAACTAAAGCTTCCAGCCAATCTATAACTGCAACTGCTCTTTTCTGATATGCTTGCAGGGCAAGACCTAGTCCTGACCAATTTGTTTTTGCAATATCCTCATCTAGATAAACTTGCTTTAAAATCTCTAAAGATATTTCCAATCTGTCTGCTTCTTCTGCATCAACCGTTAAACCAATATTGTATTTTACCGCTGTTAGAGCAAGGCTTTTTAAAGACTTAACTAAAGCAGGAACACATATATTTTTCTGCCCGTACTCATATCTAGGGTGCAAGGCTGATAGTTTAACTGAAATCCCAGCTGTGGTTACTGGAGATGATTCTTTATTATCAGCAATATTCTCACCTATTGAAACGATTGCAGAACTATATATATCAAGATATTTAGTTGCATCTGCCATGGTTCTTGCACCCTCACCAAGCATATCGTATGAATAGCGGTAACCCATTTTTTCTTGTGTTTTTGCTCTATTAAGAGCCTCGTCTATATTGCGACCCATAACAAATTGTTTGCCTAGTATCTTCATAGCATGGAGCATTGCTTGCCGAACAACAGGCTCACCAAGCTTACTAACCATATTACCCATTATATTTGTCGGTGAGAATTTATTCTTTGGTGCATCATCTGTATCACCAATTACTTTACCAGTTAGCATTAACGCCCAAGTTGAAGCATTAACAAATATATCATCACCAGTGCCTATATGTTTGCTCCATTCAGCACTACCCATCTTATCACGTATAAGTTTATCGGCGGTGTGACTATCTGGAATACGCAATAAAGCCTCTGCAAGGCACATTAAAGCGACACCCTCATCAGTATTTAAACCAAATTTCTGTAGAAAAGTATCTAAACCACCAAAACGCTTGCGGTTTGCTCTAACATTATGCACTAAATCAGAGGCAAAATTGTGTATATTACTATTTACTTTAGCATCAACATCTAAGTTTAATAATAAGCTTTCTAAGCACTCTGTTTCATCTGCATGATATAACTCACGAATTTGCTCTGTAATATTGTCCAGAGTTTTAGTTGTTTTTTTTATATCCTCGTTATTTTTGCGTTTTGCTGACATCTATGTACCTCAATAATTTACGGCATTTTGTTTTTTGTTGGTGACGCTATATTATTATTTTGTGGCAGGGCAAGCTCTGACCTATTTTTAAATTGCTCTAAAGCTTCAGGGTTTGCCAAAGCTTCGGCATTTTTAATTTTTCGTCCATGAATTACATTACGAACAGCAAGCTCAGTTATTTTACCGCTTTTTGTCCGTGGAATATCAGTTACTGTGACAATTTTTGCAGGAACATGACGTGGTGATGCTCCGCTTCTGATAGTTTGCTTGATTTTCTTTTCTAGCTCCTCATTTAAGTCAACATCAGCTGTTAAGATAACAAATAATACAACCCGCATATCACCATCTTCTATATCCTGACCGACGGCTATACTTTCTTTGATTTCTGGCAGTTTCTCAACTTGGCGATAAATTTCTGCCGTGCCAATTCTAACTCCACCAGGATTTAGCGTTGCATCTGATCTACCATAGATAATCATACCTTTGCTGTCTGTATTCTCATTTTCTGTAAAAGCACACCAGTCACCATGGCACCAAATATTATCAAAACTATTAAAATATGCATCATGATATTTTTGCCCATCACCATCATTCCAAAACTTTATTGGCATAGAAGGAAATGGGGATTTACAGACTAAATCTCCCGCCATATTTGTAATTGATTGTCCATTTTCATCAAAAACATCGACATTCATGCCTAGCCCAGCTCCTTGGATTTCGCCACGATAAACTGAAGATATTGGGTTGCCTAATACAAAACATGAAACAATATCAGTACCGCCGGAAATTGAAGAAATGTGAATATTTTCGCCAATATGTTCATATATATAATCAAAGCTTTCATGTACTAATGGTGAGCCTGTTGAGGCTAGCATCTTAATGCTGCTTAGATCATGTTTATCTTTTGGTGATAACCCAGCTTTTTTAAGAGAATCAACAAATTTTGCAGATGTACCAAAAAAATTACATTTATGTTCTTCAGCAAAATCAAATAAAGCGTAACCATCGGGATAGAATGGAGAGCCATCATAAAGCATTAACGTCGCATCACAAGCAAGTCCAGAGACTAGCCATTGCCACATCATCCAGCCACATGTTGTAAAATAAAACTCTTTGTCATCTTCTTTAATATCTGAGTGCAAACGGTGTTCTTTTACATGTTGTAATAGAGTGCCGCCAGCCCCATGAACAATGCATTTTGGTACTCCCGTAGTACCAGATGAGAACATTATATATAATGGGTGATTAAATGGCAGTTGTGCAAAATCAATATCTTGTGCTTCATAACCATTTGTGAAATCTTTATAATTAATCTCACCTTTTAAAGCCGTATCACCTGTATCATCGCTAATATAATCACAAATTACAGTGTTTTCGACGCTTGGTAATTGCTCCAAAATATCATGAAGCTTACAACGACAATCAATGTCCTTACCATTATAGGCATAGGCATTAACTGAGAATAACACTTTAGGCTCTACTTGCCCAAGTCGGTCAAGCACTCCCTGCACACCAAAATCAGGTGAGGCTGCAACCCATATTCCGCCCAAGCTTGCGGTTGCAAGCATAGCAATAATAGCCTCGGGCATATTAGGTAAATATCCTGCAACACGGTCGCCCTCGATAACCCCAATATCTTTTAAGGCTTCAGCCGTTTTGCTGACCTCATCATATAATTCTTTAAAGCTTAGCTCTCGTTTCACCCTATCTTCACCACGGAAAATAATTGCAGTTCTATCATCATCACGGGAACGCAAAAGATTTTCGGCAAAGTTCAATCTAGCCTCAGGAAAGAACTCGGCATCTTCAATGCTATCTCCAGCAATAAAATTTGCCTCGCCTTTTTTTGAGGCTTTGATACCACAAAAATCCCAAACCTCTGACCAAAAATCGCCAATATTATCAACTGACCATAACCATAAATCATTGTACTCTGGCAAAGTAACATCATATTTACCTTCAATATGTTTTTTAAAAGTAAGCATTTGTGAAGATTTCACAGATTCATCACTAGGTGTCCAGCGGTTAGGTTTATTCATTAAATATTACTCCTAATATATGTCAGTTAGCAGTTACACATTATAGTCCTTATAAGATCATTTTAAAAGTGAAATACAACAATTTTTCTGATATTGTCACTGTATGACAGATAAAGATGAAACATCAGAAAAAAAGCTAGAGCGTAATCCAGAATGGTCTGTTTGGATGCAGGAAGCTCAAGCTGGTGATAAAAAATCCTATAATAAACTTCTATCTGCAATAACTCCTGCTTTGAGGCGTTTTGTGCAAGGTCGTATATTTAATATTGATGCAATTGAAGATATAGTACAAGAAATCTTGATGGCTATTCATAAATCACGCCATACCTACAGAATCGACCAACCTTTTGAACGTTGGATGTACGGTGTTGCTCGTTATAAAATGATAGATTACCTACGAAAAATGACTAGGCACACTAAAAAAGAGATTTTAAGTGATAATTTTGAAACTTTTTCAGAACTTGCATCGAATAACAATGATGAAGGGATTTTAAGCCGTGATTTGAGCAATGCTTTAGAGCAATTGCCAGAGAAGCAGCAAAGAATCATTAATATGATGAAAATAGATGGTTTTTCTATCACGGAGACGGCAGAAAAAATGGAAATGAGTGAAAGTGCGGTTAAAGTAGCGGCTCATAGAGGGTACAAAAAAATGCAGGATTGGCTTGTAAAAAATGGTTATGACGACAACTTATAAAGTATGAAATTATAAAAATGGTAACAAATAAAACAAAAGAAACAAAAGCATTGATTAAGGGACTAGCAGATAATTTATCTGCTGTTCGCCCTGTTGTTTCACCCGCTAAACGAATGTTTGTTTGGGGGTTGTTTTCTATTGTAATTATCGTTGCTATTGCAACAATACAAATTGGCTTTCGCCATGATGCTGACACTAAAGTAAATGATCTCTCTTTCATTGCTGAAAATATCGCAATGTTTTTAATAGGTTTTGGAGCATTATTTAGTGCTTTTAAATTTGCCATTCCAGATATTAATAGAGATAGAGAAGCTGTAACAATAGTTATTACAGGCGTATTCTTTTGGTTGTCTATGCTAGCAATGACCTTCTTAACATCAGACACTACAAATTTTGAAAATATATTTTCTTTTAACTCTGTATCTCACTGTATTACTGACTTACTAATGGTAACTACCATACCTATAATTGCTTTATTTGCTTTAATAAGAAAGTCAGCCCCAGTTTTTCCTCTGTGGGCTGGTTATACTGTATTATTAGCTATTTCATCTATAGGAGCTTTGGTGATGCGTTATGTATGCCCTGTTGATGAATCATCTCATTTATTCTTAACGCATTTCTTCCCTGCATTTTCTATGTCTTTTTTGGGCTTGCTAATTGGACGCTTATTCTTACGATGGTAGCAGTGCATTTTTTTATTAAATTAATTAAATAAAAATGTAACCGTTTTTTGATTACGTTCGAAAGACTACTTAGAAGGACAAGTTGTCCACTTTTACTAACAGACTAAAATATTATTATATGAAAGAGAGAATAAATATGAGTACTAAAAAACTTTTGACTACTGCTGGATTGGCTGTTGCTTTAACTATGGCTGTATCTACTTTATCAACAGATGCTGAAGCTATGAAAAGCAAAGAAGGTATGGAAAAATGTTATGGCATAGTTAAAGCTGGTCATAACGATTGTGGAGCTAGCGGTCACTCATGTGCAGGACAAGCGGCAAAAGATAGCGATTCTAACGAATGGGTTATGATGCCTGCTGGTCTATGTGACAAGCTTGTTGGTGCTACTACATCACCTGCTGAAGGTCACGGTAAAATGGACAAAATGTAATAGGATTGCTCGATGTCAGCTTCATCAACATATTATAAAGCTGATATGAAAGCATTTACCATGCCAGATCTGGTCAACACCAGTTCTGGCGTTGGTTTGCGTGCTATCCACCATGAAGATGTACTTAGGGAACGACCTAATGTTGGCTTTTTAGAAGTACATAGCGAGAACTTTTTCCATTTTGATGCCCCTCATTTTAAAGATTTAATGATTTTGCGAGAAGACTATCCAATTAGTCTGCACTGTATCGGCTTATCACTGGGATCTGCTGATGGCTTGGATAAACAGCATGTAGAGAAACTAAAACAATTAATAGAAATTATAGAGCCAGCCTCTGTATCAGAGCATGTATCGTGGAGCAGGTTATCAAATATAACTGTACCAGATTTACTACCAATGCCAATGATAGAAGAAGCTTTAGAAATAATGATTCAAAATACCAATGACCTGCAAGAAAGTTTAGGTCGTAAAATTTTGATGGAAAACCCATCTAGCTACCTTGCTTTTAATGACTGTGATATGACAGAGCCTGAATTCTTAACAGAGCTTAGTTTAAGTTCAGGTTGTGGTTTATTGCTTGATGTTAACAATATATATGTAAGTGCTCATAACCTTGGTTTTGATGCCGAGGAATATCTACGACATATTCCAGCAGAGCGAGTGGCAGAAATTCATTTAGCTGGTTATCAAATTAACCCTGTAGATGATTTAGGTGATATATATATAGATGCTCATAATAACCCTGTACATGATCCTGTGTGGGATTTATATGAGAAGACTATTGCTCTAATCGGTGATAAACCTACCTTAATTGAATGGGATAACGACCTGCCAAGCCTAGAGGTTTTAGTCGGTGAAGCACATAAGGCAGATAAAATTCGTCAGAAGTATATACCCAGTGATAGCCGAGGTGATAATGCTGCATGACACTCAACAAAAATTCCTTGAAGGGATATTTTCTGAGGAGTATCCAGAAATTTTGTCATCAGTGGCTAATGTTGGGGATTTTTCACCAGAGCAAAGATTTCAAGTCTATCAAAACAATGCTAAGTTAATATTGACGGATATTCTGAAACGATTGTACCCCGTTGTAATGGCATTAGTTGGTGAGGACTTTTTTCGCTATCTTGCATTTTCTTATATAAAGGCAGAACCACCTAAGACATGTGATATGACTTTCTATGGTGATAGTTTTGGGCAGTTTTTAAAGTCATTTGCTCCATTAAAAGATCTTAATTATATGAGCGATGTCGCAGATATGGAGTGGGCTTGGTATAAATCAGGCATGGCAGGCAGAAAAACAGCTTTAACAGCTGAATTTCTTGCAGATATAACTGAAGATAATATTCCAGAGCTTAAATTTAATTTTCAACCAAGTGTTTTATTATTAGATAGTACCTATGCTGTAGATAAAATCTGGCAAGCCGTGACAGACAATGAAACTGAACAATTATCAGATATTAAACTTGAGCAGGACACATATTTAATTATTTACTGTCCATCAGATAAAGATGTGACTTTCTTATCAGTTGATAAGCCTACCTATAGCTTTGTCAAAGCTCTTTATAATGGTAACAATCTTAATTTAGCACTAGAGCAAGCCATTGCTATAGATGCTGACTTTATTCCAGATCAACATATCGCTTATTTTATTACAAACAGCATGTTTACTGTAAATGAATAACTATTTCAGGAGATTGCAATGAAAACAGATAATGACAATGTAGAAAAAGAGACTAAAGAAATTACCGAAGAAAAAAGCTGTGCTACAAAATGTTGTTTGTTTGGTAAATTTATAAAAATAGCTCATTTCAAGCTCTTTGTTTTAGATGTTATTCTTGCACCTGTAGTTTTATTAATAACTCGCCTTTACATGGCTCGTATATTTTGGAAATCAGGACAAACTAAAATTGATAATTTAGATAATACTGAAATGTTGTTTGAGTGGGAATATTTGCCAAAGTGGGAAGAAAATAGTACTAAAACGATTCTTGGTATGGATATTACATTCCCAGTACCAAATGCGGAACTAGCTGGAACAATGGCAACATATACAGAGCTTGCAATGCCAGTATTATTAGTTTTAGGATTAATGGGACGTTTTGGGGCATTTGTTTTATTCGGTATGGCAGCTACAATTGAATTGTTTATTTACCCAGGTACAACAGAGCATTATTACTGGATGCTAATTCTAGGAATACTCGTTGTTATGGGCCCAGGTAAAATATCTATAGATCACTTTATTAGAAAATACTTTCTTGGTGAAAAAAGCAAATGTTGCCCTGCTAAAAGTGATGAATAGGATAAAGAGAATGTAAAATATGAAAAATGTGTATGTTTTGCATGGCTGTTGCGATCAAAATGAGTTCGAAGATGTGAACATTCCATCTGGATCAAATTTCCATTGGATACCATGGTTGCAAAAACAGTTGATTGTTAAGGGTTATAATTGCCAAACACCAGAAATGCCAACGCCATATAAACCAGATTATAATATTTGGGCTGGTATTTTTGAAACATATCCCATAGATAGCGATACAGTATTAGTAGGGCATAGCTGTGGTTGTGGCTTTTTATTACGTTATTTAAGAGATAATAACCATATAAAAATAAAGAAAATGATATTGATTGCTCCGTGGCTTGATATCAATCATAGTTTAGGGGGTTTTTTAAACTTTGACCTTCAATCTGCATTATTTGATAGAGTTGAAGAGTTACATATTTTTTATTCTAAAGATGAAAAAGTTGATGGTGTAAAAGAAACTGTTGAGTTAATTAAAAACACTTACCCAAACATAATTTATCATGAATTTGAAAACCATGGTCATTTTTGCCTTGGTCAGATGCATACATGTGAGTTCCCAGATCTTTTAAGTGTTATATAAAATTACAATTAAATTAACCATATGAAAATATAGTGTTTTCTTATTGCTTAACATTGCTTGGTTAACTTTATGTTAACTTGTATTTGCTATCATAGTAGTAGGTGTAAAAAGAACAGTAAGATTCTTATTATCTATTTATTAAGGGGAGCCGATATGACATCAAATATAAGCAATCAAGATACAGAAGAGATCAAAGCTATACTTAACAATAGTTCATCAAGAAATCTTGAGCCTAGCTTTATTAAAACTATGCTGGTGTTTATGATGATGTCTTTAATTGCTTTTTCTTTTTCAATGATTTTTTGGGACGCTGTCGAAATAACATTTTTTAGCTCTGTTAGTGTTTTGTCTGTTTTATCAATGGTCGGAGCATCTCTACAAATATATAGTTTCAGCTCAGATACTCGAGGTTATTAAAAAAGGGCGCACCCAGTTATGAGTACGCCCCTCTTAAATATATTTAATAGAAAGACTATTTATTATTTCCAGGTCTCTTTCTATGCCTTGTTGCTGGTCTTCTAGCAGCTTTATTTTTATTTACAGATAAAGTACCGCTCATATCACGCTTAGGTGCATCTTTTTCTGATTTGTTGTCATTAGAAGCATTCTTAACTTCTTTAACTTCTTTAACTTCTTCGACACTTTCAGCAAGAACAGGAACTTTAACTGGTTTTTCTTCTTTCTTTGGCTCTACCAATTCTACCACTTTAACCTCAGGCTTCATTTCTTTACCTAGACTATTAATAGTAATCTCTGCTTTAGATTCTTTTTCAAATAAAGCTCGTAGAGTTTCATTACCTTTTAAGTCACCTTTTTCAGCAATTGCATTATACTCTACCTTGCTTTTCATTAACCAGCCACCTAAAGGTTGGGACAAATCTTTAGCAACAATACCTTTAACTGGACGAGCACCAAGCTTAGTTTTATTTGCTTTTGCAACTAGCTCTTGACGAACTTCATCAGTTAATTTCATCTCAACATTTTGCATTTGTAGTCCGCCACCAGTATTTTCTAATAGACGATCTTCAACTTTGCCAACTTCACGTTGTATAATGTTACCCAAAACATCTTCAGTCAGTGAATTATAGACTACAATACCGCCAAGTCCTTCTAAACGACCGATAAACTCAGGTGGGAAATGCTTACTAACTGCTGCTTGATATGTTGCTTCACGATCTTCAGCTTGATTAGAGCTGTGAGCAATAGAGTGTTTACCCGCTTGTCCAGCACCTAAGTTAGTAGTCATGACAATGATAGAGTTTCTGAATGAAATTACATTACCTTTTTGATCTTCAACTTCACCATCATCTAATACAGATAATAGAATGTTAAATACATCAGGATGTGCTTTTTCAATTTCATCAAACACAACAACACTGTACGGCTTTTTGCGAACTTTTTCAAATTCTGGCTCAGTATCATCATGACCAACAAAACCAGCAGGAGCTCCAATTAATTTAGAAACTGCATGTTTGTCCATGTAGTTACTCATATTAATTTTAATTAGAGATTCTTCACTACCATGTATATGTTCTGCAAGTTTTCTAGCTGTTTCAGTTTTACCAACACCTGTTGGGCCTGCAAGAACGAAAGCTCCCCATGGTTGTTTTGGATCTGTTAGACCAGCTCTAGCCGCAACAAGACGTTGAGATATAGCATCTAATTGATCATCTTGCCCTAGAATATCCGCAGGCAATTGTTCTTGTAGTTTTACAAAACGATCATGATCTTTTTGGTTCAAGAAGCTTTCACTTAAGTTAGAAGCTTTAGAAATAGCAGTTATAATATCACTATCTAAAATTTCTTTACGCTTACCTTTACGAGCAATAGCCATTGCATCATCAAGAACACCAACAGATTTATCAGGTTGGAACTGTGTAGTCATAAATCTATCAGTAAGCTTCACAATTTTTCCAAGCTGCTCTTCTGATGCAGTTTCTTCCATACCATGATATTTACCGTAATGATCATTCAACCTTTGCATAATAGCAATAGTTGTATCTGTGTCTGTTGGCTCAATATGTAACGGTTGGAAACGACGATTTAATGCACCATCACTTTCAATATGTTTTTTATGTTCAGCAAGGGTTGTACTACCAATGCAAGTTACAGAACCTCTAGCCAAGAAAGGCTTCATAATCTGTCCAGCACCGCCGCCACTATTTTCACTAGTCGAACCAGCGCCTAGAACAGAGTGAATTTCATCAAGGCAAAGAATGATCTTCTGTCCATTGATATAGCCACCACGTTCTTCTAAACCATCAAGTACTTTTTTCAATTCTTTCTCAAATTGTCCACGATACTTAGCCTGATCTGTTGCATTCATACCTGTGATATCTAAAGAAATAATTCGTGCATCTGCAAGTTCTTCTTCAGCATCACCATTAACAACATCTTGTGCTAATGCATCAAACATAGCTGTTTTACCAACTCCAGCTTCACCGATAAGGTTTACGCTTGATTTGTTTTTACGGAGCAAGAATTGCTTTAATTGATCTAATTCTTCATCACGACCAATAATAGGGTCAAGCTCACCACGTTTAGCCGATTCAGTTAAATCAGTACCAAATTTGTGCAATACACCTTCTAATTCACGTTCACTAACTTTATAGCCACCAGATGGTCTATCTTTCATACCCGGTTTTGGGCTACCAGATGGTGTTGTTTTTGAAGCCTCTTCACGTTTTGGAGGTGTCCAATTATCGTTTTTTTCTTGCCCCGGCATTCCCTCTTCGCCTTGACCAAACAGACCACGACGAAGACCTTCCATTATGCTAGGTAAATCCATTCCTTCTGGCAATTGACCGCCTCTTGGTTGGTTTTGTTGCATTTGACCAGCTCTTCTAGCTGCCATTTCTTGATGGAAGCGAGCCTGATCAGCACCTCTAGAATGTTGTGGTGGCAGGCTATCAACCTTTGTATTTAAAGCAGGGTCTAAATCATCAGGTATGCCTTCCCATTTAACTTCAGGTATTCCAGCTAAACCAAGAGACATTTCCATACGAAACAATTCATTCGTTTCATCATCAACCAAAACTATTTCTTTATTCATAATTTCTTGTGGGTGTACAGGTTCACCAGTCTTTCCATTAACAGTCATGATCATAAGAGGCGCACCTTGCTCGAACATGATTGCATATTGGTTGTCGTTTTTCATGTCAACGAAGAAACGGTTTTCATTAAAAGGATTAGACATAGTAGAACCTCCAAACTGGTTTTTGTTGTTTTTATTTTAGTTATTATGCTTAACAATTTTGTTGCTAGTTTATGAAACATATCTGCATACGAAATATATGTCAAGCTATTTTTAATCTTTTTATATCTTTTTTATGCACTTTGTATTCTTTTCTTGCTTTAAGCCTATGTTTTTTGTTTTTTTATTTCACACAAAACAGGCTGTTTAAAACATTAAACTACCAAAATATCTTTTTAAAATATCAAATAGTATATAAATATTCTTCTCGCATAATAAAAATAGAGAATCGATATATTAATGAAAAAATAAGCTATGTCTAGCTTTAATTCTAAATATTACTATAAAAGAATATAGAATCACTTGCTATAATGACAATTATTTATCTAGCAACCACGAAACAATAAGCACAGCAGTCACAAGCCAGACGGCTATAACTATAGCAGCACCAGCGTAGCTTCTTGGAAGCTCAGATATTTCCACCGCTTTTTCTCGGAATTCTTCTAATAAATCATTCGGCATCATTTTAACAGCTAATGAAACTCCCAAAGAAACCAAAAGCACATCATCTAAATAACCAATAATTGGAATAAAATCAGGAATAAGGTCAATCGGACTTAGAACATAGGCAACAATAAAACTACTCATAATCAAAGCAGGGGTTGGCGTGCGCTCATCTCGACTAGCTAGCCACAGAACAGCTATCTCTTTTTTTACTTTGTTTATCCAAGCTTTTAGACGTTCTAACAAATTTTTTCCCCTTAAAAGATAATTTTTACTTGCTTTCCCATACAATACCATGCTATACCATATTATACCATGAAAAATACGAACGCAAGATTCGTAGCATTATAAAAAAATAAATAAGCACCCATGGTAGCGAAGCAAAAAATAAAAAGCCCATAAGAAGGCAGACAATACTTAAGCGAAGAATTTTGGAGAGAGCAGGTTATATCCCTTTAATAGTTAGGGTTATAACCTGTTTTTTAATTTAAACAAATGGTAACAATGGCATTATTTTTATCAACATATATAAATAAGCTTGATTCTAAAGGTCGAGTCTCTGTACCTGCGACTTTTCGTTCATCTTTAGCCAGTAGCTCCTTTCAAGGCATTGTAGCATTTAAATCTAAATCACATATTGCCTTAGAGTGTTTTGGCATGGACGATATGATTGAAATTTCAAAGCGCTTGGATCATTTTGATTTATTTTCTGAAGCTCAAGATGATTTAGCCACGGTAATTTTTGCCGAATCAAAACAACTACCATTTGATGGTGATGGACGTATTGTACTACCTGAAGAGCTACGTAGTTTTTGCAATATGACTGATAAAGTAGCATTTGTTGGTATGGGACAAAAATTCCAAATATGGGAGCCAGAGGCACTTGAAAAACGTCTTGCTAATGCAAGAGATAATGTACGTGAGCAAAATTTAACTATTCCAGCATCTAAAGATTAGCTTTTAAATAAGAAGTCAGATAATTCTTTATAAATTTGTTTCTGTTCTGAAGTCGCATCTTTTTTATTATAATCTGCAATTACAGTTAAGCGATGCAACGCCATTAATGAAGATAGTGATATACGTATATTATTGTCTTCTACGTATTTTAGAGCCTTCTTAAAACTTTTAATGGTTTTGATTTCTACTGGCATTTCTTCAAATTTAGTAATTTCATCACCATCTATATTTCCATCTTTAAAAAAGTTAATAGAGCCTGATTTTGTAATACCAACAAACTCAGGTTTACCGCAACGATCCACCCAACGGAAAAAACCAATAACACGAGTATTATCTTTAATAACATTAAAGAATCGTTTCATATTAGTTTCTTCACTAACTTCACGAGCCATTCCATAGGCAACAGCCTCACGCAAGTCTTTTGGTCTATTCGTATCTATCATGTCATCGTAATCCATAGATCCAGACCCACCAAGACTAACTTTTTTTGCATCAATTGCTTTTTTCTCGCCTTGATACATCATTGCAATACGATTATTTTCTGTCATCACTAATGAAGTAATACCAATATGACCAGAGACTTGCTCATAGAATTTTTGTGCAAATCTAACTTTAATATCTGTATTTTTATTCTGTGAGCCAGCAAATGAGCTTGTCAAATCTTGGACAACAGGAAAGTAAGAGCTAAGATCAGCATAAATTTCTTCCTGCCCCCTTAAATTAGTACGTAGCAAGCGACTACGAAACGCCTCTGCTGTCATTAAAGCATCAAAATAATATGATTTACGTACAGTAACAGCTTTATCTTTAACAATAGCATCAACCAAACTAGATAGAGCTAATTTCTCACCATTAACTGTATGTGTAGCCTTGTTACCTACACGAAGTGCAATATAAAGTATTTGCAAATTAGAACGGATATAATTAATAATTCCATACTCTTCTTTATAGCGCAGCTTATTAACAAGGCAAACCTTGTCATCAACCTGATTACTAACCAAAGGACTTTCTATACTTAGATTTCTGCCTTTAATTGGATTAGTGAAGCCTATTTTCTCCTCTTTCAGAGCAGGAAGTATATTTGATATAGGAACACTACGTTTATTATGCCATATATAGGTGCAAATTTCAGGAACATATTTTGACCCTCCATGTGTTGGGCGATGAGACTGAGGCAAAATGGACATTTCACTGCCAAATTGTAGCATTATAATACCAACCTCAATCGCCAAGGCTATGTAATCATAACCAGAATCCATATCTATCAAAGAATACGTAATCAAAATAAAGGCAAGCATAGTAATGATTATCTCTTTACGATATGGCTTATCCCACTTAAACAGCAAAGCAAATAAATCGTAGCGCCCTTTAATGTTACGTAGAAAATCTCTTATATCAGTAGCATTCATATATAGATCCTATGCATAGTTTTTGCTTTTATTATGATGATTAAAGCATATCTATACAAATATTAAACTGTTTTTTCTTTATATTCACAAAAATCATATACAGGACATATACCACATTCAGGTTTGCGAGCTTTACAAATGTACCTGCCATGTAAAATAAGCCAATGATGAGCATGCTTCATATATTTTGCTGGAATTGCTTTGAGTAATTTTTGCTCAACTTCTTCTGGCGTTTTACCAATAGCAATTTTCGTGCGATTACCAAGACGTAAAATATGCGTATCAACCGCCATTGTTGGCTGACCAAAGGCAA
>JAJFGX010000066.1 GCA_021775895.1 Alphaproteobacteria bacterium
TCATGGATAAAAATATTATTAAAGCCCCTGTTTTTATTCGGTTTTTTTTAGCTTTATATATTTCTTTAAAAAGATCAAAGGGGGAAGCTTTAACTGCTTATAAACAGTTGAACTATAAATCCCCATTATTAGAAAACACAGAAAAACAAGCGGAAGCTTTAGAAAAACAACTAAATAGTGAAAAATTTGGTTTTGATGAAGTTAAAGTGTTTGTATCTATGCGTTATTGGAATCCTATGAGCTCAGAGGTTGTAAAAAAGGTAAAAAGATACGACCCAGATAATGTTATTTTGTTGCCTTTATATCCACAATATTCAACAGCAACAAGCAAGTCATCTATAGAAAACTGGACTAAAACAGCAAAGAAATTAGGACTTAACTGTGAAACAAAATCTATTTGTTGTTACCCTTTAGATAAGGGGTTTATCAAGGCTTCTTCAGATAATATTTTAGAGGCTTATAACAATGCAAAAAAAGCAAATCCAGAGATAAAATATAGGTTGTTGTTTTCAGCTCATGGTCTACCAGAAAAAACTATTAAATCAGGTGATCCATATCAATGGCAATGTGAACAATCAGCAAAGTTTATAGCAAAAGAAACAGGAATAGAAAATCTTGACTGGCAAATTTGTTACCAAAGCAGAGTAGGGCCTTTAGAATGGATAAAACCATCAACGACAGACTCTATTAAGCAAGCGGGTGATGATAATCTAGGAGTGATTGTTTACCCTCATGCTTTTGTTTCAGAGCATGTAGAAACTATAATAGAAATTGATAAGGAATATAGAGAATTATCCAAAAAACATGGGGTTAAAGATTTTATTAAAGTAGATACAGTGGGTGTTAATCCAGAATTTATAAGTGGTTTAAGTCGAATAGTTATTCATGCTTCAAAAGAAAATAAAAATGTTAATATTCTTTGCCCAGACCCAAAAACAGCAACTTGTATTAAGAATCATAAAGAGTGTTATTATAATAAAGGAGAATAAAAATGCAGGATTTTTTACTTGATTACTATTTATGGATAAAATCTTTTCACTTGATTTCGGTTATAGCATGGATGGCGGGGCTTTTATATTTACCACGTTTATTTATTTATCATACAGCAACAGAAAAAAACTCTGAAATGTCTGAAACATTTAAAATAATGGAACGACGATTATTAAGAATTATAATGAATCCAGCTATGATTCTAACATGGGTTTTTGGCTGTTTAATGTTTTATTCAAATCCTGATTTAATGCAACAACCGTGGATGCATGTAAAGCTAACTTGTATTGTTTTAATTACAGTAATACACCATGTTTTTGCGAAATGGTTTAAAGCCTTTGCTAAAGATGAAAATACAAAATCAGCAAAGACTTTTCGCATATCAAATGAAATACCAACCATCTTAATGATAGTTATAGTAATAATGGTAATCGCTCAACCAATATAGTAATTTCACTTAAGTTTTCACAAGCTATTGGCTTGGTTTATTTCCTCCAGCTTGCGGTTTTGGTGCTTCTGTTTTATCTGCACTATTCGCATTTGCAACAGTATCTGTCTCTGCTGTTTTAGCTTTTTCTTCCTTGGCAGCTGTAAAAACATCATTTAGTGTTTTTATTTGCTTTTCCATTGCTTCATTTGCAGTTTTCATTTCTGCAACATTTCCAGTTTCTTTTGCGGCTTTTAAACCATCAGCAGCTGCATTAAAACCATTTCTTAAATCTTCAGATGCTTGAGTATAGTAATCTTGCTCTGTAGACTTATCTATAATTTTAATTAAATTATCAGAAGTTGCTGTAACAACAATTTTTTCTTCCATTGCTTTATCTTTATCAGCATTATTTTCTGCATCTTTAACCATTGAGTTAATTTGATCATCTGTTAAACCGCTATCAGATTTTACTGATATTGAGTTTTCAACGCCTGATGTTTTTTCTTTTGCAGAAACCTCAAGTAAGCCATTTGCATTAATATTAAGACTTACTTTAATTTCTGTTTCATCTACTTTTGCTCCAGCAGGGATTTCAAGTATGAATTTACCCAAAACTTTATTGTCTTTTACTTCTTTACGTTCACCTTGATATAAAACAATTTCAACATTTTCTTGGTTATCTTTTGCAACACCATAAGTTTCTTCTGCTTTAGTTGGAAGAGGTGAATTTCTTTTAATTAAAGTATCCATTATACCAGAAATACCAGCCTCTTTAACTGCAACACCAATACTTAAAGGGGTTACATCAACTAATAGAGCATTTTTAACATCGCCAGAAAGTATACCACCTTGCAAAGAAGCACCTGCGGCAACAACTTCATCTGGGTTAACGCTTTTATTAGGTTCTTTTCCAAATACTTTTTTTACAGTTTCTCTAACCATTGGCATACGTGTCATTCCACCAACAAGCAATACTTCATCAATATCAGAAAACTCCATATCAGCATCTTTTAGAGCTTGTTTACATGGCTCTATTGTACGTTCAACTAAATCTTCTATTAAACTTTCTAGTTTTGAGCGACTTAGTTTAATATCTAAGTGTTTAGGCCCTGTTGCATCTGCTGTAATATATGGAATATTAATGCTTGTTTGTTGCATAGTTGAAAGCTCTTTTTTTGCTTTTTCTGCTGCTTCTTTTAAGCGTTGTAATGCTATTTGATCCTTTTTTAAATCAAATCCATTATTAGAGTTAGAAAATTCTTCTGCTAAATAATCAATAATTCGATTATCAAAATCTTCTCCACCAAGGAACGTATCACCATTTGTGGATATTACATTAAACTGGCGTTCACCATCAATATCTGCGATTTCTAAAATAGATACATCAAAAGTACCACCACCAAGATCATAAACGATAACTGTTTTGTCTTCTTCGTTGCCATTTTTCTTATCTAATCCAAAAGACAAAGCGGCAGCTGTTGGCTCGTTAACTACTCGCCTTACATTTAAGCCAGCAATAGTACCTGCGTCTTTTGTTGCCTTACGTTGAGCATCATCAAAATAAGCAGGAACAGTAATCACAGCTTCTGTAACTTCTTCTCCAAAGTAGTTTTCAGCTGCTTGCTTTAATTTTTGTAGAATTCTAGAGCTAATTTCAGCTGGAGCCATTTTCTTACCTTGAACTTCAACCCAAGCATCACCATTGTCACCTTCAACTACTTTGTAAGGCACATCGTCTATAATTTTCTTTGTTTCAGGATCATCAAAACGACGACCAATTAAACGCTTAACAGCATAAATAGTATCTGTAGGGTTTGTTACGGCTTGGCGTTTAGCCGAATCTCCGACTAGGCATTCACCTTCTTCGGTGAACGCAACAACAGATGATGTTGTTCTTGCTCCTTCTTGATTCTCAATTACTTTGTATTCTCCATTTTCTAAAACAGATAAACATGAATTAGTTGTTCCTAAATCAATTCCAATAACAATTCCCATTTTCTTCTTCCTTTCATTGTTTGTAAAAAGTTCATAATGAACTTTTTTATCCCCTTTTAAGACATAAAATATGCAAAAAGCATAAGTTTCTGTAATTATATTTTTGTATATTGCCATAATTATTATACAATGTCAACAAAAAAATATAATTATTTTATAGAGGCTATTTCTTCAGGATATATAGATATAATCTCAACGCTACACGGGAATTTTAATTCAGCTAATTTTTTGCATGTAATTTGTGCGGTATCTATATTTAGTATGGGTTTTGTTTTTAGTTTTAACCGTAGAGTATAAATATTTGTTGCAGGGTCTGGTGTTATATCGGAAACTAAAGTTGTAGGTTCAAAGTACTTACCAAACTCTCTATATTTAATTTTTAATTTATACCATGCAAGTGTCATTGCTAGCTTAGATTTATATTGTCCAAGAATTATACCTGCAGTGTGTATTTCTGGGGCTGGCATTACAGATTTATTATTTGTTTTAGGTGGGTTTATACTTGTGAAAGTATAATTAATTGGAGCTCCACGGCTTAAAACGATATTTTCACCATAAATGGTGGTACCGTCTGGTTTTATATCAACTCTTTTTGGTAGCGGTAGAGTATATCCAGTTTTTTTAGCATCTTTCGCATCGGCAACTAAGAAATAACTTCCAGGTGGAACACTACTAAATATATAAAAACCATCATATGCTGAAATTGTTTTTTGTACTTTTTCCCCCTCTGGGGTGTAAAGATGTATCGAGTATTGCTTTCCTACTCTTTTATTACCAGAACTATCTTCTAGATAAACAGTACCGTCAATTTCTCCAGCAACAACCAAAGGAAAATCTAAAGTTGTTACGATGCCTTTTCTTGGCTTTAAAGAAAGACCTTTATAATTAGACATCCAAAAAGGATCTTCAAATGTTTCTGGGTTAAGTTTAATATCTGTGATTCTGCTATGTGCTAAATCAGGAATAAAAGCTATACCACTTTCATTTGTTATAGCATCACGGCGAGCTTGCACAGCAGTTATCTCAATGTCTGGTAGTAATTCATCATCTTTATTAAAAACGCCATCACCATCTTTATCTAAGAATACTTTTGCAGATACACCACCACTAGAAGATAGTCTTTTGTTATATAATGATATATTGCGTTCTTGTGGTTCATAACCAATACCAAACCTAGCATTTACAGATGCCTCTAAAGTATTATCTGTATCAAGGCTAATACGTGGGGTAATTGTAGCTTTATCTGTTTTCCAGTTTAAATTAGCTGTGGCCTCTGTTCTGTTTGTATTTAG
This sequence comes from Alphaproteobacteria bacterium, assembly GCA_021775895.1. Classification (GTDB taxonomy): domain Bacteria; phylum Pseudomonadota; class Alphaproteobacteria; order Micavibrionales; family CSBR16-224; genus JAJFGX01. Next base: position 4,708 of record JAJFGX010000066.1, read on the forward strand.
AAAATGTTCTAATTCTAAGAAGCTATCTACTTTTCTGTTAAAAGGGTAAGAAAATGATGCAAATAGCTTTTTTAGCTCTGCTTTTGGTGTAATATCATACTCTCCAAGAAACCTCCAACGAATACGTTTTAAGAACCCTCTCATATTTAATGATCCGCTACTAGTTTCAGTACTGCTTCCATCAATATCTTTTTTATGGTTATAATTTAGTGATGTGTTAGCAATAGTGTTACCAAGCCTTGCACCAAAAGAGGTTGCTATATTTACATCAGATGCCCCACTATCTCTTTGTAAATAATTAGCACTAAATCCATAATTTGGACGCAACCCTAAAAAGTTTTTTAATGGGCCATTTATAGAAACATCGCTTTTAATTATAAAAGGATCTGTGTTTTTGTTACCAGGGTTAAATTTATTTGTATTTATTTGTGCTTTTCCAAGCAATGAATGCTTATTAAGCTTACGTCTTCCTGTTAATTCTAGGGCTAATCCGCCATTTTCTGCATCAATTGCTGTGTTAGCGTTGACTATAGTATCTTTTATTGTTGTTGTTATTCCTGTTTCTAAGTATGTTTTTAGATCTAATTCTTCTTTTCTGTGGCGTATTCCAGCATGCACAGACCCATAATCACCAAACCCTGCATCGTAACGGGCAACAAGATGTGGTCTACCATCTTCTGGTTCATTAAAGTCATTTTTACGATAAGTAGTTGTATTGCTACGAGTAAGTGATATGTCGTAGCTACTATTACCTGTAGCAAGCTGATTCCTATTAACAGGGATATTTTCACTTTTTTCTTCTATTTCCCCTTGTGGGCCATAAAAGACTAAACGAAAAAGGTTGTCTCCAATGAAAAGGCTTAGGTCTTTGAAATTATAGATACCATCATCTGTAATTTCTTGAAAACCAACAAATCTTTCGTTTTGATATAATTCAACATCCCAACCTGGTTGTGCATCACCTCTAATATTGGTTGTGGATAATGAAGACAAAGCATTACTGCTAGAATTGGTTATATGTATCCCTTGCTCTTGGGAGCTGCTACCAGTTAAAGGTAGTCTTGTTGCATATACATCACCAAAGCTATATTCTTTAGCTTTTAGAGAGCCAAGTAAATTTGCTTCATCACTTTCTTTTGAGAATGTTATGCGAGCATTATTAAATTTATCATCACTATTGCCACTAATAAAAGTTTGAGTATTAAAATAAGAGAGATCTCCTGAGCCTATAGCAGACCAACGCTGTTTTGTATTTGGAGCATTTTTTTGAAAACGAACATAAGATGAATTTAAATTAACATCAATAGATGGAACAGTTGCTAGCTTGTATGGCTGTTCTTCATATGGCAGTGATGGTTTAGGTGAGCCACCAAAATTAGGTAGACCTTTTTTACGTCTAGCATAACGCTCTTCTGCTGGCAGGGGTTGAGATGTCGTAAGTAAAATGGCCAATTCTTTAAAGTCTAGAATAAAACGCATATTAAACCATTGGCTTATTGTGTAGCTTGTTGCGTAAATATCACCATTTTTTATTTCGATACCTCCGCTGATAATTGGTTGTGTTTCACCCATTAAGGTTATAGTTTCATTTTCTGCATCAAGAAAGAAGTCTTGCTCTTCTCTAATAAACCAACCAGTGGCGGAAGATTTTTCTGCATTAACAGAAATAGACATATCTGTTGCAATAAAAAAATCAGTAAGAGAGATTAATATATCATTGGATTGTTTTATTGCGATAACATCAAGGTTTAGAGGAATTTTGTCTTGACCGACAAGAATTCGAAGAATTAATTCCTCACCATCTGGTATACTAGTATTCGTTAAGGTTTCAAAAGCCAAAGTGGCATTGCTGCCATAAGTAGCTTTTGCTATGTTCTTATCTGCATTATCAAAACCTTTATTAACTTTTTTAACAAAGCTTTTTGCAATTAGTTTAAGTTTATCTTCTGGAATTTTATTACTTGCTTTTAATGTTTGTGGAGCAAGGAAAACCAATGATATACAGCATAAAAAAAGTATAAATAATCTATAGCAGTTTTTCTTTAAACTGCTTTGTGATAACAAGCCCTGTTCTGTTTTTTTTATTCTCATTGAATAAGCCATGATAACTAAGAGCAAGTAAGAATATACTTGCTTGAATAGTTTAGCGAATTATTAGTTATAGGTACAGTAAAAGCTGTTTTTTATACTATTTTTTAAAATTCTTTTTAAGACCTTGCCAGCACTTATAATAGTTTTTTTGAAGTTTGTCTGTTTCCATCGCATGTTTTGTTGGAGCCATTAAGAATCTACTTTCAAACATAAAGGCCAGAGTTCCGCCAATATATTGAGGTTTTAAATCTGCATTACTAGCTTTTTCAAACACCTTTGCATCAGGGCCATGGGCTGTCATGCAGTTATGTAGGCTAGAGCCTCCTTCAACAAAACCACCGCCTTCTTTGCCATCATAAATACCTTTAATTAAACCCATAAATTCACTCATGATATTACGGTGGTAATAAGGTGGACGGAAAGTATTATCCGCAACATACCAACGTGGAGGGAATATAACAAAATCAATATTAGCAGTGCCAGCATCACCAGATGGAGAAGTTAATACAGTAAAAATAGAAGGATCAGGGTGATCAAATGTTACAGAGTTTACAGCATTAAAATTATCAAGGTCATATTTATATGGAGCTAAATTACCATGCCAAGCAACAACATCTAATGGAGAGTGCGTCATTTTTGCTTGCCACAAACTACCATTAAACTTTGTGGTTAAATTAAAATCACCTTCTATATCTTCATAAGCAGCTGTTGGAGTTAAAAAGTCACGAGGGTTTGCAAGCCCATTTGCTCCAATAGGCCCTAAATCTGGAATAATAAAGCTTGCACCATAATTTTCACAAATATAACCTTTTGCTGTATCGTTTATAAGGTTAACCGCAAATTTAATACCTCTAGGAATAACGGCAATCTCACCAGGCTTTATATCAAGAATACCCATTTCAGTTCTTAGAGTTAAAGCACCGTCTTGCGGAACGAAAAGCATTTCACCATCAGAGTTATAAAAGTAATCTTTATCCATGCTGGTATTCGCAGCATAAAGATGAATTCCTAAACCTGCCCATGATGCAGTATCTCCACCACCAGCGATGGTTACGAGACTATCTATAAGGTTTATTTTTTCTTGGGGAGCATCAAGAGGAGACCAACGAAGTTGATTTGGTGTTGCTGGCAACTCATTAAATGGAGAGCTACGCAGAGTTTTATGCTCTATAAGCTCAAAAGGTTCATGCATAGCAGATGGCCTTATGCGATATGTCCAGCTACGTTTATTCTGGGCTCTTGGCTTGGTAAATGCTGTTGCATTTATTTGTTCGGCATAAAGTCCATGGGCAATTTCTTGTGGAGAGTTTTGTCCGATAGGTAACGTATTTTCCTTGGCCTCTGTGGCAAACTCATTACCAAAACCGCTCATATATTCTCTATCCATGGCTTATTCCCTTTTAAGTTTAAATGTTTTTAGCGTTTTTTTCTTAGAAATTCAAAAAAAGGTACTTTTGTTCTTATCTTTTTAACACGCGGAGTGTGTCTTTCATCTTCATTTATGTTTTCAACACCTTTAATTTTTAAAATTTCTTTTACAGCTTTTTCAGTGCATTTAAGATACATAAAAGGTGCGTTTGGGTGTATTGTTATATCTTCTATTTCTTTTTTATCTACTTTGCTAATAATTTCTAACTTTATTTTTTCTGCGTTTTCATTTTCAATTTTGATGTTTTTTTGCATTTCATTAAAAGTATCTTTAACAATGCCTTCAATTGCTTGTCTTTTATTTACTGGCTGGCTTTTTGAAGCTGGCTTTAGGGACACAATGTAATGTTTCATAATAATACCTTTCAATGTTGTTTGTTTGCTAACAATATAATGTGTTGTTATTTTTGTCAATATTATGGCATTATTCTTTTTTATTCGAGTTTATTTGTGGAGGAATTAAAATATGTTAGATATAAAATTTATTATAGAAAACCTAGAAGAGGTAGAGGCAAGCATAAAATTGCGTCATGTAAAAACAGATGCTGCAAGTGCGGTTTCTTTATATGGGCTTTATTGCACAGCTAAGCAAGAGTTAGAGGATATTAGAGCGAAAGCAAACAAAGTTGCTAAAACAATCGGTAGTGCAACACCAGAAGAACGCCCTTCTTTAATTCAAGAAGGAACAGAATTGAAAAAACAAGTGCCTGTTTTGGAAGAAAAGACTAAAGATATAAAAACAAAGCTTGATGAAGTTTTATTAACTATTCCAAATACACTGCCAAGCGATACACCAGCAGGTAAAGATGATCATAGTAATGTAGTGATGCATAAGTATTTAGAGCCTAAACGAGTAAACTTTAAACAGAAAGATCATGTAGAGCTTGGGAAGTCTTTAGATTTAATTGATTTTGAAGGCGGTGCTAAGGTTGCAGGGGCAAAATTCTACTTTTTGAAAAATGAAGCCGTATTGTTAGAAATGGCTCTGCAGCACTTTGCTTTTCAAAAGGCAATTAAACATGGCTTTATACCATTGCAAACACCAGATATGGCTAGAAATGAAGTTATGCAGGGCGCAGGTTTTGCACCTAGAGGAAATGAAAGTAATACTTATCGAATAGAGGGTACGGATTTAAGTCTTGTTGCTACAGCTGAAATCCCTGTTGGTGGATTGCATGCTAATGATATTATCCCTGAAGATATGCTGCCATTAAAATATGTAGCGTGGAGCCACTGTTTTAGAACAGAAGCAGGAGCATCGGGACAAGCTAGTAAAGGTATGTATAGAGTGCATCAGTTTAGCAAGGTCGAGCTTTATGCTTTTACAAAACCAGAGGAAAGCGAGGTTATGCACGAAGAAATATTAGCTTTGGAGGAAAGTATTTATCAGGATTTGGGAATACCTTATCAAGTTGTGCGTATTTGTGCGGGTGATTTGGGTGCTCCAGCCTATAAAAAATATGACATTGA
>JAJFGX010000067.1 GCA_021775895.1 Alphaproteobacteria bacterium
ATAGAGCTTTTATCTATCAGGAATGATAAAAACATGAAGGAAATTGTAATTAAAGCACGAGATGCAGGACGTAAATATATTCATGCTGCCTCAATTTTGCTTGAAGATGTGGGCTAATATATGCCTGAAATTACTGTAGAAATAATCAATGAAAAAGGCATGCATGCAAGAACTGCCTCACAATTTGTGCAATTAGTCCAACAATCGCCAGATGACACTATTACAGTAATTAAAGACGATAAAGAAATAAGCGGTACATCAATTCTTGGGCTACTAACACTATCTGCTACAAAAGGCTCTTTTTTAACGATTAAAGCCACTGGGAAAACAGCGGAAAAAACCCTCGCAGACTTAGAAAAGCTAATTGAAAGTGGTTTTTTATAAAAACTACAATTAAATTACTAGCCGTATAGCTTATTTTCTGTCATAATGTGTAAAAATCAATAAAAATTAAGTGGAATTACTATAATGACTGTGCATCAAAGCACATCTTCTAATCAAAATAAAGTAATGCAACATGAAATGATGCGTTGCGTAATTAATGGTCAGGGTGAAATTATTTTTGCCAGTCCTGCACTTATATGGACATTAGGTGGCATAACATCAGATATTATTGCATCGGAAGTAGGCAACTTCCTGCATGTATTATCTGGTGAGAATAATGTACCAAGTGATATTACAAAGATTACTTCTGGATTTTACGAAACTTCACTACAACGCAAAAATAGGGATCCTTTAGTCCTTGATAGTCGAATAGATAACATTCGCCTGCCCGATGGACGACACTATGTGGTTTTTTGGCTTGATCCAAACCATGGTATATCCACAATATCAAACGATTCAGAGCAAAGTGAAAACTATGCAAGCACGGCATATGAACTTGCGAGCATTGCTAATAAATTTGTAAAAAACCAACAATATGTATCTTTAGAGGCTCAAGCAGATTTACTAAAGCAAACGTCTAACTTAAGTATGACTAACCTTGGTACTATATCAAATGATGATGGAGAATTACGTCATTTCTTAAATTTATCTAATGATTTACTAGCAGTTTATCGAAAAGATAGCTCATTTGTCAGGGTCAATTATGCATTCAATCGCATTCTAGGATATGAAGATGAAGACTTAAAACAAATCCCATTTATTGACCTTATACACCCAGAAGATAGAGAATTCGTTTGCATTGAAATGAATAAATTAATGGGGCTGAATGAAAGCAAAGAAAAACGTTTAGACTTTCAATGTAGGGCTAGATGCAAAGATGGCGGCTATCGTTGGATTGACTGGATACAAAAATCTTCTGGTGATCACATCTATATAATTGGTAGTGATGTTACAGGCAGAAAACAGCATGAAGCCGAATTACAATACAGAGAAAAACAACTATCAGAGGCTCAAAAAATAGGTCGAATGGGACATTGGTACTGGGTTGTGCGTGATGACCACATTGACTGGTCGGATAATTTATTTAATATTTTTGGCGTTAAAAAGAGTGAATTTGAACCCAGTATTAATAATCTACGTGGTTTAATGGGAAAAAAAGATGCTAATAAAATTATCCAATCTTTTCGCAAATCTATTATGAATGCTATTGATTGTGTGCTTGAATTTAAAATCAATGTAAAAAACAATGAAGTACGCTATATACGCTGTGAAGGTCGTTGCAAAATTGAAGAAACAACAGGTAAAGTTAAAGCTCTATTTGGAATTATGCAAGATATCACAGAAAACAAACAACATGAAGAAGCTCTTCATCAAGCTAAGAATGCTGCTGAAACTGCCTATGCTTCTAAAACTCGATTCCTAGCAAATATGAGCCATGAATTACGCACTCCTTTAAATGCAATTATTGGCTTTTCAGAAATGATGCAACAACAATTATTGGGGCCCGTAGGCAATGAACGCTACCTTGACTATATAAGTGGCATACATGAAAGTGGTGAGCATTTACTTAATCTTATCAATGATATTTTAGATATGTCTAAAATTGAAGTTGGTAAATATGAGCTTGAAATTGAAGAATTTAACCTAACAAAATTAATACAATTAGCCATACATATGGTTGAAACCAGAGCAAATGATGGAAATATTCGCCTGTTAGCACCTGACTTACCTGAAAACCTAACTATAAAAGCAGATAGACGTGCTATCATGCAGGTAGTTTTAAACCTACTATCCAATGCGGTGAAATTCACACCTGATAATGGTGAGGTAAGCATATCTTGCAACAAAATAGACGATGAAATTCATCTGTCTATTAGTGATACAGGTGTTGGTATTCCAGAAGAGAAAATAGATTTAGTAGTCTTACCATTTGAACAAGTTAGCAGTGCAATGACTAGAGACCATGAAGGAACTGGTTTAGGGCTTGCTATTACGCAAGACTTAGTTAAACTTCATGAGGGCAAGCTAACAATAAAAAGTATAGTTGGCACAGGAACAACCGTTACAGTCATTCTACCTCAAACATTTTAGCTAATATAATCTTTTCAATATTTTTGTTATACATTCTTAATAGTTTCGTGCAACAATGATATTGTTTGTTTATTATATGAGGAATAATCAATATGCTATATGTACAACAATCACTAGGACCAAACGAAGAGATACTCTTAGGAGCAAGATTCCACTGGATATATACTTTCAAAGCAGTAATGTGGATAGTCTTTGGTTTAATGGCAGGAATTGCAATAGCCTACGCTGCTGTATGGTGGGAAGTAAATCAAACAATTCGTGAATTATACGATGGCCTGCCAGAAAATCAATATGAACAAGCAGAAGAATATATTGTCGCAAAAAAAGGTGGCTACCTAAAGATACTATGGGGATTAGAGCCTATTCTACGATTTAGTATTCTAGCTATATTTATTTTAGGCTTATTTATTTTTGCAAATATGATGATTGTAAAAGCAACGACTGAAATAGCCATTACTACAGACCGTTTAATTCATAAACGAGGAATGATTGCAAGGCATGTCGTTGAGCTAAGCATGGACAGAATTGAAGGGGTTAATGTACGGCAAGGGGTTACAGGTAGAATACTGGGTTATGGTAGGGTAACCGTTCGAGGTATGGGTGTTGGTGAAGTTATTCTACCACCTATTGCTGAGCCTATTGAATTTAGGCGCGCTGTACAAGAGGCTCAAAGCATAGATTCTAATAGTAATATTTCCTCTAAACCAGATAGCTTTTAAGTAGCAAATGCGTATTAGAATTCCATACTGGCACCATGTAAAAAAATATTTACCTAAAACACTATTCTGGCGTAGCTTTATGATTATTGTCTTGCCAGCGATGTTGTTACAAATGATTTTGTGTTTTATTTTCTTAGATAAACATTGGTCTGCAATGGGTGAGAGATTAGCGGCCGCTGTTGCTGGTGAAACAAGCGTTATTATAACTCAATTTAAAAAACTTAATAACACTATGCCATTAAAAGAAGTGCAAGATAGACTCAATGAAATGGCAAACGCCACAGGTATGCATATATTCTATCAGCCAAATGGAAAACTACCCATGCAACATGATAAAATTGGTCGTTGGCTTAATATGACGCCATTTATAACCCATGAGTTGCACAAAAAAATTGACTATAACTTTGCCGTTACCAAACACTCACGACAAAAAAGATGGGTGCAATTACGTATTGACTTAGGAAATGCTGGTTTATTAATCATAGAAATGCCTGAAAGGCGTTTATTTAGCTCAACCTCCTATATATTTGTACTATGGTTACTAGGTAGCTCCTTTATACTTTTTACTATCGCCTTATTATTCATGCGCAATCAAATAAGACCTATTTTAAGATTATCCGAGGCTGTTGAGCTTTTTGGTCGGGGTGAAGACGCACCAAACTTTCGCCCAGAGGGTGCTTTAGAAGTAAAACAAGCTGGCGTATTATTTATAAAAATGCGAGAACGCATTCGAAGGCAGATAGAGCAAAGAACAGCAATGTTAGCTGGAATATCTCACGACCTTAGAACACCAGTTACACGCATGAAAATTGAAGTAGAGATGCTAGAAGATAAGCAATCTGCGGAAGGACTAAAAAGCGACCTCCATGCCATGGAAGAAATGTTAAACGGCTACTTATCTTTTGCTCAAGGCGAGCAAGATGAAGAATCGCAAAATATAGACTTAGGACAGCTACTAAAAAATTTAGTCGGTGATGCTAAAAGACAAGGCTATACTGTTAAATACAATCAAGAAGAATGTCCATTTATAGAGATTCGTGGAAAGTATATAGCCCTATACAGAGCTATAAATAACATTATCAGTAATGGTTGCAAATATGGAGAATCTGTATCGATTTCTTTTTATAAAGTAAAAAATGACCAGAATATGGATATGGTTGAAATTAGAATCGATGATAATGGCAGTGGCATTCCAGAAGAATCTATAAAAGATGTATTTAAACCATTCTTTAGACTAGAAAAATCACGCAACCCAGAGACTGGCGGTGTTGGCCTGGGGCTATCTATTGCTCAAGATATAATCAATGCCCATGGTGGTAGAATCTCCTTAGAAAAATTAGAGCAAAGACAACAAGGGCTAAGGGTTTTAATACGATTACCTTTGTAAGAACTCTCTTTTTAATCGATTAAGACAACATATTTTCTCTACTATACTATACTTATCATCACGCATAAAATGCTGTTTAAAAGCGTTCAATATATCAGCTTCTGATATATTTGGATTGTAACCAAAGATTATAAATTCTTGTCGAACTAAGTCAGAGTCTAGCTTTATTTTTTTTGCTTTTTCTACATCGATACTGTTTGGTATTGGGTTAATACCAACACCATTTTCAGCTAACATTTTCCAGTTAAATAATTCTCCGGGGTCTTGTTTACGATCTGGTGCAACATCAGAATGACCCAAAACTCTATGTGCAGGAATATTGTGACGTTTTAGAATATCTAGACACAAAAGCATAACGGCATGCATTTGCACCTCGGGGAAATCTTTATAGCCATTGCCATGACCATCGTTTTGAATCTCAATACCAATTGAGCATGAATTAATATCAGTCACTCCGCCCCAATATGATAATCCAGCATGCCAAGCTCGCTTATCTTCTTCGACTAATTGGTAAATTGTGCCATCTTCATCAACTAAATAATGAGAGCTAACCTCTAATTTTGTATCTTGCAATAAAGACAATGATTCGGCTGACGTAGTCGTATCTGTATA
>JAJFGX010000068.1 GCA_021775895.1 Alphaproteobacteria bacterium
TGTTAAATCTGCGGCAGTTCTGGCGGTCGAACCTGCAACGAAGTATTTCATCAGTTCTAATTGCTTATTTCTTGTTAATTTACAGTGCTTTATATACATAGACAATCCTAACATTTTTAAATGTTAGGTGTCAGCCCCTAATATTATTAACCCATTCACAGAAAATATTATTGAGCATGAAACAAATTCTTGGAAATATAGTGAAGACAAATATAAGAAGCTTGCAGATGATAATAGGTTTTATTGGGGCAAAGATGGAAAACAAAAATATCCACGCATAAAAAGGTTTCTATCAGAGCTGTCAGATGGGTTAGTGCCTGTAAATTTATGGAAGCATATTGACACAGGAACGGGTGATGAGGGAACTAAAGAGGTGAACTCCTTGGTAGGAAAAGATGTTTTTATCTATCCTAAACCTATAAGGCTTTTACAAAGAATATTAGGTATGGGAGATAAAAACGATCTAATCCTAGACTTCTTCGCTGGATCAGGAACAACAGCCCATGCAGTAATGCAATTAAATGCAGAAGATGGCGGTAATCGTAAATTTATTCTTTGCCAGTTAGACGAAAAAATTGATCCTGAAAAATCCAAACCTGCACATGATTTTTGTACTGAAAATAATTTTGAGCCTGTAATATCCTCAATTACTATTGAACGTGTTAATCGTGCAGGTGATAAGATAAAAGCAGAAAACCCAGATAAGAACATTGATATTGGCTATAAAGTATTCTCTCTAACCGACAAACCTCAAGTTAATTATGACGATAAGCAAAAAAGTTTTAAGGTTGAGAATAAAAGAATAAACAATATTGACACATTGATTAATATGCTGGTTGCGACTTGTAAAACATTAGATATTAAGGTTGAAGCAATAAAAGAAAAAGCAATCTATAAAGCCGATAATGAAATATATATCATTGATAAAGTAACATCTGATGAGCTTGAACAATTCAAAAACTTAAAAATAAATATTGATTCAATGGCAGACATAGACCTAGAAAACTATCTAAACCTAGATATTGCCAATAAAGATAATATAACTATTATTTATTAAAGGCAGAACTCAATGATTCAGTCATTCAAAGACAAGGAAACAGCAAAAATATTTGCTGGTAATAAAAGTAAAATATTGCCTAGTAACTTATTATCTAAGGCTTTGATTAAGCTTGCCATGATAGATGCCTCTGAAAATGTTGATGATTTAAGAATACCGCCTTCAAACCGCTTGCATAAGTTAAAAGGTAGTAGAAAAGAAGAATACTCTATTAGCATTAATGATAAATATAGAATCTGCTTTAAATGGAAAAATAATAACGCCCATGATGTTGAAATAACTAATCATTATAAGTGAGCAGTCTATAAACCATTAATTTTTGCTTGACAATTCTTATACATTGTATGTATAATAGATAATAAGGTAAATATTGAGAGGTTTTATAAAATGAGTAAATATATTGAAATTCCACATATTGGCAAAATATTAAAAAGTGAGTTTTTAGAGCCTTTAAAGCTCTCTCAAAACGCTCTTGCCAAAGCAATAGGCATTCCAGCGAATAGAATTAATAACATTGTTAATGGCAAACTTGGTATAAGTGCTGATACAGATTTAAGACTTACTGTTTATTTTGGCTTATCTGAGGGTTATTTTTTAAGAATGCAAGATAGATTCGGCTTATTAAAAGCCAAAAGAGAAATATCAAAAGAACTTAATAAAATTATACCAATATCATACGACTCTGAACAAAATGGAGTATTTGTCTAAATGAAAGCAATTATTTTAGCTAGGGTATCAACAGCAGAACAAGAGGATTACAACAGATGAATACAACAAAAAATATAATGAATTGAAAGCAGAACAATATAATATCAAGGCAACTATGGACAGAACAGAGACAGCTAACCATGAGTTTGCAGTTACTATTAACTACTTGTTAGAGCTTGCAAATCGTTCTTATGAGTTATTTAAAAGTTCGGATATTGATGTAAAACGTAAGATTATTAATTTGGTCTTCTCGAACTTAACTTTAGATGAAAAAAAGCTAGAGTTTTCAATGAGAAAACCATTCGACAAACTACTAAATGTACCATCTAATAAAGAATGGCGGGGAGGATGAGATTCGAACTCACGGTACCGGTTTCCCAGTACAACGGTTTAGCAAACCGCCGCCTTCAGCCACTCAGCCACCTCCCCTAAAAGATTAATAACAAGAAAGCAATAATACGCCCAATTGTCAAGTAAAACCGTTATTATGATTGAGCTAAATATAAATTATTCTTACTTGTGTCAATCATTCGATTGAGATCACAATCATAAACCTTAGGGATTGGCTTTGCCTCAATAGCCAAATCCACTTGCCCATAACCAATAATAAAAAGCTTATCCCCAATATGAACTTTACGTGCAGCAGGCCCATTAACCTTAAAAACTTTAGAGCCATGCTCTCCTTCAATTACGTAAGTCTCAAATCGTTCACCATTGTTTTGATTCACAATTTGTACAAATTCATTTTCCATCAAACCAACTTTATCCAAGATATCACCATCAATTGTTATACTTCCAACATATGATAACTCTGTCTCTGTAATCGTTGCATGAGATATTTTTGCGTGCATAAAATTTCTTAACATTAATACTCTCCTTTAATATTTTGCCCTTAGGTTTATTATTATGGTGAAAGATTATTATATAAATTGATGGTTGTCAATAAAAATCAGATTTGATTTCTTTTTTCACGGCGACGTTGAACAGAAGATGGAATTTTCATGGCTTCTCTGTATTTTGCCACTGTCCTTCTTGCGACATCAATTCCAGATTCCTTTAATAATTTTACTAGTTTATCATCAGATAGAATTTTTTTAGGGTCTTCATCATCAATGAACTTCTTAATTCTTGATTTTACAGCATGCGCTGAATGCTCAGCCCCTCCTTCGTCAGCGGAGGCAAGCCCTCTAGTAAAGAAATAACGCAATTCAAACACTCCTCTTGGAGTACCTATATATTTATTATTAGTAACTCTACTAACAGTACTTTCGTGCATTTCAATTGCCTCAGCAATTTCACGAAGTACCATAGGTTTTAAATATTCAACACCATATATAAAGAAAGCATCTTGCCTGCGGACTATCTCTGCTGCAACTTTTAAAATCGTATTTGCACGCTGATCTAGTGTTTTAACCAACCATTTTGCAGCGGTCATTTGCCCTGATAGATACTCTTTGTCTTCTTTTTTTATAGCCGAGCTTTTAACCTCTGTATAATAATGGCGGTTTATAAGAACTTTTGGCAGAGTATCGCTATTTAACTCAACCCCCCAACCGCCGCCCTGATCTTTTGGTAATTTTTTCATTAAA
>JAJFGX010000069.1 GCA_021775895.1 Alphaproteobacteria bacterium
ATGGATCCAGCTAACAGCGATGACGCCTTACGTGAAGTTGCACTAGATATTGCTGAAGGTGCCGATATGGTCATGGTAAAACCGGGGTTACCTTATTTAGACATTGTGTCTCGTGTAAAAGATGAATTTGGCGTGCCAACTTTTGCTTATCACGTTAGCGGTGAATACGCGATGCTGAAGGCCGCTGCAAATAATGGTTGGCTTGACTATGATGCTGCATTATATGAAACAATGTTATCTTTTAAACGAGCTGGCTGTGATGGAATTTTAACCTATGCTGCCAATGACATTGCACGGATTATATAGTATTTTCAATATAACAACGTGTAAAATTTAAGTGGAATGACTATAAAGGAATATTAAATGGCTATGCCTAAACAAATGAATAATACCGCTGATAAAAAACCTTTATTTTTAATTGATGGCTCTGGTTTTATTTTCCGTGCTTACTACGCTCTGCCACCAATGACTAGATCAGATGGCACGCCTATTAACGCTGTACTTGGCTTTAGCAATATGCTGGTTAAGCTAATTATTGACATGGATATACACAATATTGCTGTGATTTTTGATGCTAAACGAGATAATTTCCGCAATGAAATTTATACAGAATACAAAGCAAACCGTAGCGATACTCCAGAAGATCTTATCCCCCAATTTGATTTAATCAGACAAGCATCTAGTGCTTTTGGCTTGCCTCCAATTGATAAAGAAGGCTTCGAGGCTGACGATATTATTGCGACTTATGCTCGTATGGCTCAAGAAGAAGGGCGAGAAGTCGTAATTGTCTCATCTGACAAAGACTTAATGCAACTTGTGGGCTCTGGCGTTCGTATGTTTGATCCTATGAAATATAGCTACATGGACGAAGAACAAGTTTTAGAAAAATTTGGTGTAACACCTGACAAAGTAATTGATGTGCAAGCCTTGGCAGGTGATGCGGTGGATAATGTCCCTGGAGTTCCTGGGATTGGCGTAAAAACGGCAGCTCAACTAATTAATGAATATGGTGACCTTGAAACTCTATTGGAACGTGCAAGTGAAATAAAACAACCTAAACGTAGAGAAACACTAATCAATCATGCTGATGATGCTCGTATATCAAAGAAGCTAGTTGCTCTTGATAAACATGTAGAAGTTCCATTCGATATTAAAGAATTAGATGACCACAAAATGCAAGCAGAAACTCTATTAGCATTTTTAAAGACACAAGAATTTCGAACAACGCTTGCTAGGCTTGAGAGAATACTAGGTCACACAAGTAAAGAAGATACTGCTGAAACTAAAGCTACAGAAGAAAAAAACTATGAGCTTATCCAAGATACAGAACGCTTAAAGCATTGGGTTGAATTAGCAACTAAGCATGGAGTTGTCGCCATTGATACGGAGACTACCTCACTCACCCCTGCAAAAGCAGAACTTGTAGGTATTTCAATGGCTGTCACTGAAGGAAGTGGTTGCTATATTCCGCTTGGGCATACAGACTCGACAGTTATTACAGAAAGTTTTGATTTTGATAATACAAGCGCTAAAGAAAAAACAGACAATAATTTAAAACAAATTTCAATGAATGAAGCTATTGAAATTTTAAAACCTATGCTTGAAGACAGCTCTGTTTTAAAGATAGGTCAAAACATAAAATATGATCTGCAAATGTTTCTTCCATTTAATATACATGTAAGCCCGATTGAAGATACCATGTTGCTCTCATACGTGCTTGATGGCTCAATGCACGGGCATGGCATGGACGAATTATCCGAATTACTCCTTGGTATTACACCAATTAAATTTACTGATATTTGTGGAAAAGGCAAAGACCAAATCACCTTTGATAAAGTACCGCTCGATAAAG
This sequence comes from Alphaproteobacteria bacterium, assembly GCA_021775895.1. Classification (GTDB taxonomy): domain Bacteria; phylum Pseudomonadota; class Alphaproteobacteria; order Micavibrionales; family CSBR16-224; genus JAJFGX01. Next base: position 1,853 of record JAJFGX010000069.1, read on the forward strand.
CTCTTGATTATGCGGCAGAAGATGCTGACATTACCTTGCGACTTTATAATATATTTAAACCTCGCATAGCAACGGAAAAACGCTCGACTATATATGAAACTATTGAGCGTCCTCTTGCCGCTGTGATTGCACAAATGGAATATGAAGGCATTAAAGTTGACCCTACTATACTTAAAAGGCTTGGAGATAATTTTGCCAAAGAAATCATAGTTCTTGAAGATGAAATTCATGGTTTAGCTGGAATGCCTTTCAACGTTGCCTCCCCTAAACAAGTTGGTGAAGTTCTATTTGACCATTTAAAAATAGAAGATGGTAAAAAAACTAAAAGTGGCACATGGGGTACTAGTGTAGGTATCCTTGAAAAATTAGCTTCTAAGGGGCATATTATCGCTGAAAAAATACTTGAGTGGCGTAGCCTTTCAAAACTAAAAAGCACCTATACTGACGCTCTGATTAATGCAATTAATCCAAAAACTGGACGTATTCATACTTCATTCTCTATGGCTTTAACCAATACAGGACGACTATCATCATCAGATCCTAACTTACAAAATATTCCTATTCGTACAGAAAATGGGCGTAAAATTAGAGAAGCCTTCATTGCCTCAGATGGGCATACTCTGCTATCTGTTGACTACTCGCAAGTCGAGCTTCGCCTTGCAGCCGAGCTTGCAGGCATTAAAGCCCTTCAACAAGCCTTTAAAGATAATTTGGATATTCATGCCATAACAGCCAGTCAAGTTTTTGGTGTGCCAATGGAAGAAATGACCGCAGATATCCGAAGAAATGCAAAAGCAATTAACTTCGGCATTATATATGGCATCAGTGGTTTTGGTCTAGGCAAGCAACTTGGTATCCCTACAGGAGAAGCCACCGAATATATAAATAAATACCTTGCCCGTTTCCCTGAATTAACAGTGTTTATGGAGGCTGCAAAAGAAGAAGCAAGAAAGCACGGATATATAACCACGCTTTATGGACGTAAATGCGTTATTCATGGGATTAATGATAAAAATGGTATGAAACGTAATTTTGCAGAGCGTCAAGCAACAAATGCTCCACTACAAGGAACAGCCGCAGACATAATGAAGCGAGCAATGATTAATATTCCACCTGCATTAAACAAAGCCAAGATTAATGCAAAAATGCTACTACAAGTTCATGATGAATTGCTATTTTCTGTTCCAAATGATGAGCTAGAAAAAACTACAGCTTTGGTAACTAATGTAATGGAAAATGCTGCGCCAAACCTATCTATCCCGTTAAAAGTAGAGGCAGGTCACGCCAAGAACTGGTCAGAAGCACATTAAAATAACTTTACCATATTTCAAGATGTAGTCTTTTCAATTTGTTTTTACGCTAGGCATAAGGAACGAAGCCTAGACTTACTAGGTGAACGACGCAATAACAACGTGTAAAAGTTAAGTGGAATTACTATAAATCTAAATTACATTTAGCTCACCTTAAGAAATCTATTTTTGAACCTTTCAAAAACAGGCGGAATAATAATTCCTGAAACAAAAATATAAAAAACATAGTAATCTTGATATTTACCTGCCATGTGTAATCCTGCAATAATCGTTGCTAAAACAATCATAGACATCACAATGCTTTCATCAGACGGTTTACTAAATGGCAGGAACATATAACAGATAGGTGTTAAAGATACCCATAAGGCAACTAAGAACCAGAACACAGCTTCTATATCTTGTATAAGCAAAGAAACTATTGACATAATAATAGCAAAGGCTACCATAGACAGTTTCATAAAACACCTTGGTTTTTTAAGTCGCTTACCTAACAAAAAAGCTGAGTCAGTTGAAAAACACTGAGCAGAAATAAAGAGAATGGTGTCAAGCGTTGACATTATCAATGCAAGAATAGAGACAAGAAATAATGGCGCCAACCAAAATGGCAATTGCTGCGCTATAAGAGCATAGAGTTGTGCATCTTGCACATTGGGAAATAAAGACACCCCAAGTATGACCAGCATCGTAAGAATAAAATAATTGAACAGTGAAATACCACTTGTAAGAATCAGTGCTTTTCGAGCATCATTCGCAGATTTTGCCGCAAGAATGCGTTGCCATATTGTACTTTCAGAAAACTGTAGAGCAAAAAAACCAAAGAATCCTGCTAAAAACCCATGAACAGAAAGACTTTCTTTTCCTTTAATGTAAGAACCTATATCAATTGCTTCAACATCTTTGGCAAGGTATAAACACGAAACAAGAATAAATCCCATCAAGCTATATTGTATAAGGTCTGTCTGGATAAGAGATTTAAATCCTCCTAAACACAGATAAACACATACTATCGTACATATAAGGATAACCGACTGTGGATAAGACATAAATGTAATGGTTGATAAAATAAGCCCTCCACCAATGAGTTCAAAGAGAAACCACATTGAAAAAAGAATAAAAACAAACACAAGAACAAAGGCACCTGACTTAACCCCTAGCATACCTCGAACCATCTCAGTCATGGTAATCCAATTATTTTTCTTTGCCAGTTCGTATGGTTTTTTTACAAAAAATGAGAGAAGAATAAGATTGCAAAAAGATCCCAATATTAAAAAAAGAAAAGCGGGAAGGTCGTTAATAACAAAATAAATAAGAAGCACAAGCCAGCCAGAACTTATCCAGCTTGTACTTAAGCTGATAGCAAGAGATAAGGCTCCCAATTTCTTACCACCAATCAAAAATTCTTCGCGGGTCTCTTTGCGGGAGGTTATAAAACTAATTCCAATAATAACTGAAAAATATATTACTGCAAAAATAAAGAAGGACATATTATAATCTTTCTACTCTAATTTTTTAATAGGTATAAAAAACGCATAAATTACTTTTTGTCACAATAACTTTATTTCAAGCTAACACCTAATAAAATTATTTTTTGGCACTCCATTAAGTTTTCTCATATGTCTTTTCACTAGGTGACCATGCAATTACATAGAGCAGTTCAACCTGTATACTTACATCATCATTCTTAAATTTACTGTCGATACTACTCATCACTTGCCTTGAAATTGGCTTTTTATTAGCTTGCTTAAGAATGCTTCCCTCACCCATACCTCTAATATCAGCCATTGCTGATGCAAGACTGCTATATTTAATACTTACAATTTCACTATCAATCACAGGCTCTACAAAACCTAAACTTTGCATCATATTACCCAGCGTTTTAATATCAATAAAAGGTGAAACCCTTAAGCTTGCACCACCTATTTGTTCCTCTTCAACTTGCATTAAAGTATGTTTTGCCGCTAAAAGTGTTTCTGCTCCAAATAACACACCAACAAATGGTCGGTTTGGTTTTAATGTATTTTTTATTTGAACTAAAGCACCCCTTAAATCATTAACACTATGTAGCATTAAATTACTTACAACCGCATCTAAACTATGGCTCAAAAATGGTGAAAGTTCCTCATCTGCCAAAACCACCGAGCATTTTTCAGGCATAGAATCTATGTGCTGGCTAAGAAAATCATAGCAAATATCAGTCCAATAAATATTTTGGACATCTTCACGCTTTGATAATTTTTGACACAATATTGGTGTATGAGCACCCCATACCAATATATTAGGCAAATCCATAGCAATAGTTGCTAAGCGGTCAATTAATTCATTTGCAGTTTTTTCATGTATAAAATTATGATTTTTGATATTTTTTGCTGCACGACTACGCTTTTGACCTATAAGTCTGCGATTGAAAATATCAGGTACATTACTTACTTTGCTCATGCACCACGCCCATTATTCGATGGATTATTGTCTTTTGTCTGCTTTAAATGCTTCTTTACTGATGAAATATCTTTATCAATTGCTTTAACATTTTTTGTTTCACTTAAAGATATAAAGCTATCTCGCATTTTTCCATTATTAGAATCCGTATTCCTTTCAATATCAACTTGCTCTGACATTTCTTCCACTTTTTTTGCAATGTCTTTATCTGTACCAAGGCTTAATTGCCCCCTATATTTACCCTCAGCTAAAATACGTGATGGTATACGGTGCTCACTTTTAAGAGAAATATCGTACAACTCCTCTTTCTCCAAAGCTAATTTAAAATTTCTTGTTTTGCTTATACCAGCTTTTTGCTCTGGACACATTGTATGCTCTTGCCCCATCGCCATATGGGTTCTTGCAACCGCCCTAAGCAAATCGCCACTAAAACAACGAAAACAATAAAGTAAAATCCACAAACGACGCATAGCTGTATATTTCCAATGTGCTGGTGAGCTTGCTTGGGATTTTGCCATAACAGTAAAGGGATATACACGCTGTGGGGTAATACTGGTATGAGTAAAATAACTTTCACCCAAAGATTTTACCTCACTGGTATCTAGGCCAAATTTATTTGCAATAAATTGTTTTGCCTCTTCAACTGTACAAACATCTTGTGGCAGAACAAAGCTAGGTGCTGTAAGCATAGCACCAGAGCCTCCCATACGTTGCGGTACAGATAACATCTTAGGATCAAGCGCAACAAGCAATCCATCGTCCCAGCCATGAGTTAAAGGCAATACAATTGCAATATTTTCAACTCCATCTTCAGTTACAACAAAGTCTGCTTTTTGTGATGTAAGCCCACGTTTACCACCACTTGCATGACCTTCTTCAACAAATAAAGAAGTGATTATTTTTAAATGCTCTGGAGTGCCTTTGCTTTCTTCAAAATCAGCCTTTTCAACTTCATCAAGTAAGACTTCTCCTCTTCTGACATTTATCGAAGTTCTTGCCTTACCCCCACTAGGCATTTGCTCGCCCATCCATTTAGGTGCTTCAATACCAAGACGCATCATTAATTCAAAAACACGTATTTCTAAACGAGGGTCAGGCAACACGCCAATTTGTGCTGCATGTAAAATATCATTAGCCTCTAATTCATAAATATAGCCCCATTCACTGTATTTAAGGGCTTCAACGCCCTCTAAAGGAATAAATGCCCATTTTGTTTTTTTTGTTTTTCTTACCTCTATATATACAGGCTCGACTACCTCATCTATAAATTCAGGATCGGGAAAATATGGAAGTCCAATGTCCATTTCACCATGAGGTCTTGCTGTCATGCCCACATGTTTCTCTAAGTACTTTAAAATAGCTATTTTATTAGCAGATGCATCACCTTTGAAATCTGCAACATCCATGGTAATTGGTTCAACTAAATGCCCTGACCATATTTTACCATCAAGATTGACATTTCCCCTAACAACCGTATTCACCAAAGGACGCTGTACGCCAACATGTACATAAATAAGAAGCCGTCCATCTTGAGCTATTCTATAGGGTATAATATCACAAAAATCTTCAGGTTCTCTGGCTAGTTCTTGTATTAAACCAGTTTTTTTATCTCGCACTGTGACAATTTCAATATGTTCTGCATTTTCCTGTAGTGGTCTTCTCTCTTTTAATACAAGACTTCCTTTTTCTCCTGCCTTTTGAGCAATCAAGAAATAATTAGTGGCAGGAGGTTGCAGAGGTTTCTCATCATCAGTATATAGCTGAAAATGTCCACGAAACCTTTCTTTAACCACCCATGGATTCCAATATGGAGAAGCATAAAGCATTCGCATACCCAGCCGTGAGAATTCTCTACGGTAATCATCATAAGTAAAAAAAGTATATTCCTGTTGTAGCTCTTTTTGCCAAGTTTTACGCTCATCTTTACGGTGTAAAAACTCAATAGCCCATTTACGAGGCAAACGAAACAGCCTTGTATCTTCACGAATAAGCTCATCAAGCTCTTCTAAAAAGAAACCTTCACACCCCGCAGTCGACAAAGGTCTTGCCGTTTCAGAAAAATTAATCAAAAGTTCCGCATTCGACATGTCAAACGGTGTAGTACCTTTTTTATCAGAGATGGGAAATTCTAACAAAACTAACTTATCAGGCGGTGGCATAACATAGTCACGGATTAACATTGTTCCGCCTGCTTTAAGCTTCTTAATTTGCTTTTCCAACAAATTAGTAACTTCACCGACATTATAGCCATGTTCCGAATAAACTTCATGCAGTACATTTGAATTAATAATTCCGTCCAAGCTTCCATCTTTATAACCATCAATACAGGCATCTTCACAGCTAAACTTAAGGTTCGGTACATCATAGCGTCGCTTTGCAGTTTCAATTGCATATTTATCACGGTCAATGCCAAGAAAGTTTGTTCGTGGATTTATCAATGCCATGGCATAGGTAATAATGCCATCACCACAGCCCATATCAACAACTTTAGAGCCTGCGGGCAGTAAAAAATGTGCTGAAATCAGTGTTGCTTTTTGTTGTATAAAAAGAGGCAAATCTTCTAACTTATCTTGCCTTATTTTATCATCTCTAGAGCGTTTTTTAAACTCTTCCAGATTAATAGTAGAATTGCTTTTCGCTAAAGCTTCTTCATCAATATTATCTATATTATCGGTATTTTTGGCATGCGAGACCTCAAAAGCTTTTGCTGCTTTTTGCTTCTCAGTTGTATTTTCTTCTACTGATTCTTCTGTTGTTTTTACAGTATCGTCTTTTTCTGACACATGCCTACCCTTTCATCACTTCTATAGTAATATAGAAACGCCTGCAAAACTAACATTAATTTGCTGTTTAGTCATTCCGAGGAACGGAGTAACGAAGCAATCTAGTTTTATGCCCAGTTTTAGACTTATGACTCTAGATTGCCACGTCAGGCTACGCCCTCCTCGCAATGACGGAGTGGGGAATAAAACCATCTGCAAAACTAACATTAATTTGTTTCGCTAGGGTCGTGCTGTTGTAATTATCTATTCTTTTTATTTAGATCACTTACTTTTCTTGGTGCAAAATCTACATTGTTTGTATTATTAATAGTACTACTTATAGCATTACGCTTCTCTAATAAAGTTTTGCCATTTGCTGGATCACACAATTCATTAAACATCTTTTTTAACTTAGTTCTAGAAATTGTTTTATAACCATCTTTTTTATCAACCAATTTATCAAATACACTATAGTTTTTTTCTGCGATAGACCAATCCAGAGCCGCAAAACCATATCTGTCTTGCTGTTCTACATTATCCATTTTACTTATTAGTTTCTCTACAATAGCATCATTGCCTTTCTTAATGGCTAAAATTAATGCTGTATCATTGCTTGCATCTTGCTGTGATACATTACCCATTTTAGTAATTAATTTTTCTGCAATATTATTATCACCCGCTACAATAGCTTGGCATAATGCGGTTTCGCCGTACCAGTTTTGTTGCTCCACATTATGCATTTTATATATTAATTTTTCTGCAACATCATAATTACGCTCTGCAATAGCCAAATGCAATGCTGTACCATATCCATCTTGTTGTTCTAAATTATCCATTTTAGTAATTAGTTTTTCTGCAGAGTCATTACGCCCCTTTTCAATTGCATCAAGTAACTTCTCAAAATCACTTTTAAACAAATCAAACATTATATTTTTCCTTTAAATTAAAAACAGTATTATTACTAATATGGTAGAACTAACACACCCTTTCAAATATGCCAATATATTTCTATATACATTTATTTTATAATAGTAAATATTTAGCTATATAAAGAGCCTATAAAACTAGCACTAATTGATATAACCCCATTCTAAAATACGTTCTAAATGGGCGTAATCATTATATGTTGGTGCTTTGTCCAGATAAGGCACAGCGTAATATGGAGTATCAGGATTATCAAACACTGCAATCAAATCCAGTAATCCTTGCTCTGTATTTTTAATTGCAGCTTCAACCTCTTCAGCAGAAAGCTTTACCTCTTTCAGAGGTGGGTAGCCACCAGAAATTTGCCAAAATAATAACTCTGCTGTTTTATCAGTATCAACACCATGAAAAGCATTATTTGCAACAAGCAACGCCTCTAAGGGTAGTTGCGGTGAAAAGCCATCTATAACATCTCTCTTACTTGGAGGAGCTCCAGTTTTATAATCAATTATCGCAGCCCCTGCCCCGTCCCTCATCACATCAATACGGTCAGCTCTAGCCATCAAAGTAAATGTACCATATGATGTATTAAATTCATGCTTGCCAGATGCCTCAACTAATGATGGTTTAGCTTGTTCTTGCCATGAAATCTCATGTTTTATTAGCTCACTCGCCATACGCTCGAAGCGTGGCCACCAAAAAATATATAACTCTGCTGGTAATTCCATTTTTTCAAATTCTTCTCGCCCATATGATAGTAAGATTTCTAAAGCATTATTTGGCACTCCATTTAGGCAATAATCATGCACAAAACGCTCTAGTATCGTGTGCATTATTTGTCCTCGCTCTGATGCCCCTGCATCACGCTCTAAATCCTCCAGAGCCTTTAACTTTAGAATATAGCTTGCATATATACCATATGGATCACGCATCCACGTTTCGATACGAGTTGCCGATAATGTTCGTGGCCTTGCCGACACAGGTGGACATGGGGCTGGACACTCGCAAGGAGAAATTAATTTTGGAGTATCAATATCACCAACCCATTTTAACAAGTCTTTTCTAGAACGCCATTCAAGCCCGACAGCCTGTAGAACCGTATCCATACGCAACAGCCATCTAGCAGGAACGCTGGGAGTTCCCTCAACATTTTTTGCTCTAGTCATCAAGACTTCTTTTGCCGATGCCAATTGAGAAAAATCATGTGCCTCAATACCAATACGACATTCAACAGGCGGTAGATTATATTCCCGACGCATAGGTCTTGACATCCAAGGGTCATGACCTGAATCGTGAGGCCAAGTACCTTCATTCAATCCGCCAATGATAACTAAATCTGCCGTGTAAAGCCTTGCTTCTATCTGCCCTAGAATGTTTAACCTTGGGTGCTGTGCATATTTTGGTCTTACCGTCACAGTTTTTAAAAGATTTTGTAATAATGCCATATATTCAAAAATATTAAGCTCTGGCACATCATCAGATAGGCTTTGTAAATCATGAATAAAGCGAGCCGCCACCTCACCATCTTCATTTCGCCACATAGTATATGCACCTGTTTTATCTGGACGGCACGCTAACGCTTCTGCATATTTGATATGCTCTGTCAGCCATGTTTTTAAACTTTGAGGTGGTTGCTCGGAAAGCTCTTCTATACCAATCATACACAAATAAATACTATCATAAACTCTGTCTTCATCTTCAATATATGATTTCAAATCTGAGAAATTATTATACTTTAATATCTCACGACCACGTAAAATGTTTTTATCTACTTTATCTGTCCAAACCTCTAGAACTCCAGCTTCTAAGCCTGCCGCTGCAAAAGGGTGACGCAAGCAAGAAAGCATAGAAACTGGTGATGATTTTTTTTGAATCATTTCCGCTGTTAACAATAACCATTGTCCAGCTGGCATATCAGTTAACAAGCTACCGCCTGAATCATCACAAACAACCCCCCATCGCTGTAGGCATGCCTGCACACGTTGTGATAGCTTCCTATCTGGGGTTACTAATACCGCAGTTTTTTCTGGGGTTTCTAGTGCCTCCCTCATTGCTAAAGCAATAACAGAGGCCTCCTCTTGCGAAGTCTTGCAATCAACACGCCTAATACCGCTTAAAGACTTTTCATCTATATTATCACTTGAAAGAGTTTGCCAAACACCACTAGTAATTGCTGGACGCATACTCTCTGCAATTAATTTTGAAACTGGTGTGTTCACGGCTTGATTATTCCAAATAGAAACTTCTCTACGTTCTACATTTAGATGCTCTAACAAAAGTTTTAAATAATATTGCGGGTGTTCATGTTCTACATGTTTCCAATCTTTTTCAGATAGATACATGTCAAGCCCAGCTGTAACAATCATTGAATTTGGTAAACCAGCAATAGCCACCAATAAATCACGGACAGCAGGAATAGAGCCTGTAACACCAGCAACAATTACCTTATATTGCGGTGGGTGCTGTTGCCACAATTCAGTTTGCATTTTAAGTAAACGATTGCGTCTTTCTGCTGGATCAATAACGCCTTGTGCCTCCAAAATTTTTGGCCAATGCTCTGTTAGAATAGATAAGAAATCTAATGTTAACTGCCAATGTTCCGCAAACTCTTTTTGAGTAACTAAATCTTTCAAACCATCAAATGATAGATTTTCTGTCTGTACTTCATCTAAGAAATTACCTAGCTCTGCGGCTATAGACAAAGCTTGCTCATAAGATGCTGATAGCTGTGAAATCTGACCTGCTGCCATAATAGTTCTGGCTAATAATATCTGCCTATGCAGTGGAGTTATCGCAGGTGGAATATCAAGAATATTATCAGAGGCATTCGGTATTTCCTCCAATGTTGCAGATAACAACATATCTAAGCCTTCATCATCAACATCGCCAACTGGTTGCATACGAGGAAGAATTAAAGGTCTACCATCTGTTATACGCAAAAATGCTTCTCGCAATGATCGACATGCTCTTCTAGAGGGCAATAAAATTAAGTACTCGGATAAAGACAAAAAATCATCGCCAACCCAATCTAATAAAACTTGAGCAAACTCATCAACAAATGATACGCCTGCTGGAATATTAAAAACAGGTGCTTCATTTTTAGATTTTTTATCTGCAATCAACTCTTCAAATGATAGAGAACTCATCTTTGTTATTCCATTTCATTAACGTGTTCAAGCTCTTCTGGCGTGCCAACATGATACCATGCTCCATCATGAATATAGCCATATAATTTATCTTTATTTTCTGCCTTATCAAATAGCAACTTAAAAGAAAAAGCCCCTTTCGGCGAGTCCTCAAAAATAGCAGGATTAACAATTCTAGGCCCTGCAAAAACATATTCTCCACCTGACTTGCAATATATTTGCCCTGCTTCATTTATTATATAATCACCAGATAATTCAGTTTGTTTAGGTAGCTTTGCCAATGGGTATAGCATCAACAAAATTTTCATTTTACTTGAATCCCACATATTAGCTAACCCCTGCAAAGCTGAAGTATGATTTTCAAAATCCTGCCAAAATATATCACCATTAGCAACATAGAATGGCTCACCGCCAAGCCTATCAAGAACATTTAACACTCCGCCACCAGTGTCTAATATTTCGTCCTCATGAGATATATGAATATCAATATCTCTATCATCATAAATTGCTAAATGTGCCTTCATTTTATCTGCTAAATAGTGAGTATTCACAATAACTTCATTAACACCAACGTTTTCTAAAGCATCAATTATCCAATCAATCATTGGTTTACCATGGACTTTTAATAACGGTTTTGGACAGCTATCAGTTAGAGGCTTCATTCGATTGCCAAAACCTGCCGCCAATATTACTGCTTTCTTAGGTCTACTAAACATCATTTTCTGGTAAAAGAATACCTTTTACTCCTTTGTTATCACTTGCAAAAACCTTCTTTATTTCTAGCAATACATCTTCAGTAGTTACAGAGTTAATATTATCTGACCAATCTTCAACATCTGCAATTGCAAAGCCTGAAGTTAAAGCCTGACCAAAAATAATTGCTGGGTACTGCAAACTGTCTCTTGCATATATTGAAGCATTTATTAGTTTATTCTTAGCTTCAGACAACTCTTCTTTCGTCACGCCCTGTTCAATAATTTCAGACAAAATATCATCAATACGTCCTTCTAGCTTCTCAAGAGGTACATTAGGTGCTGGTCTTGCATATATACCAAATACTGAAACTCCATATTGTGTAGAATCATAACTAGTAGCAATTTCTGTCGCTAGTTTTTCTTTAACAACCAATGTTTTATATAGTTTAGAAGTTGAACCTTCACCTATAATATTAGATAGCAATTCCAAGGCATGACTGCCCCTTGGCGCTCTATACATTTTTTGATAGGAAGGTGATTGTATCTTAGCATCAGTCAAAATAATACGATTATTAGTCTTTAACGGTGCTGGCTTACTCCATTTACGCACTTCACCTGCACTATATTTTTTAGGATTTTTTAACGAGCCATAGTAAGTTTTGGCAAGCACTTTAAGCTCTTCCAACTTAACATCACCAGAAACCACTAAAATTGCATTATTAGGTCTATAATGACGCAAATAAAATTCTTGAGCTTGCTCTAAATTAAGTTGTTCTATCTCATGTCTCCAGCCAATTACTGGAATACTGTAGGGGTGATTCACAAATAAAGCACTATACATTGCCTCTCGCAATTTAGCTCTTGAACTATTGTCTGTACGTTGACTTCTTTCTTCCAGCACTACATTACGCTCACGAGCAACAATATCCTTATCTAATTGCAAGTTTTGCATGCGATCAGCTTCCATCTCCATAACCATAGGCAACTTATCAACTGAAATATTTTGATAATATGCAGTATAATCATGCGAGGTAAAAGCATTGTCCTGACCACCATGTTTCTTGATAGTTTCTGAAAATGTTCCTGACAATATCTTTTTTGTACCTGTAAACATTAAATGCTCTAAAAAATGTGCAACTCCAGAGCTACCTATAGGCTCATCAGCTGCACCAACTTTATACCAAACCATATGACTCACAACAGGCGAGCGATGATTCTCAATCAGCACCACTTGCATACCATTGTCGAGCATAAAGCTTTCTGCATTAAAGCCTTCCGCCTGCACTAGGCTCGGGTAAAAAAACAATAAAATCAAAAGCAAAGAAAAAATCTTTTGACAGAACTTTGTGAATGCAGATATAACAAACATGTATATAAAACTCCAAAATAAAACAATAACTTAGGAATCATAATGAGCAATAGCAACGATACTGTAAAGAATATTTTAGCACCATACCGCAAACGTATTGATGATTTAGATAAAGATCTAGTTGATATGTTGGTGAAAAGATTTAAAATAATCGCAGAAGTCTCTGAAATAAAAGAAAAATATTCAATACCTGCCATCTTACCTGATCGAGTGGACGAAGTAAGAAATAGAGCTGCAAATATGGCAGAAGCAAAAGGATTGGATTATCAATTCGTTCATGATCTCTATACAATGATGATTGATTATGCTTGCAAGCTAGAAGATAAATTAATGAGTGAGAAATAGATAATGTCACAAATGAAATCTGGACTAGCATCTCGCATTACAGCATATCAAATACTTGGCTCTGTCTTGCGATGGCACTTACCTTTAGATGAAGCGATTAATGAGCAGAAATCATACGCTAAACTCTCGCCTGCTGATCGTGGTTTTGCTAGGTTAATGGTTACAGAGACCCTGCGTCACTTAGGTCAAATAGACTATGTTCTTAAGCCTTTACTTAAAACGCCTATTAATAAAATGAAGCCTCCTAGCGTAATAAATGTTCTACGTCTAGGGGTTGTACAACTGCTATGCCTAGAAAACCCATCTGAACATGCCGCCGTTGACTTATCTGTTGAGATGGTAGCTCGTGACAGGAAAATGCGTCATACAAAAGGTATGGTTAATGCCGTTCTACGTCGTATTGTTCGGGAGAAAAAGACGCTGCCAACTGATATAAGTATGAATATCCCTAGATGGCTAATGCGAAGCTGGGAAGAAGGCTATGGCGTAGAGACTGCTATAAAAATTGCTAGATCATCATTAAGTGAACCAGCACTAGATATTACAGTCAAAAACCCTGATGAAATAGACAAATGGGCAGAGCTTCTAAACGCAGAAATCCTATCCACTAAATCACTACGTTGCCATGATGTTAAAGGGGCTATTTCTGAACTAGCTGGCTTTGATGAAGGTGCATGGTGGGTGCAAGACACAGCGTCAACCTTGGCTGTTAATATATTGGCTGAAGGTCGTGACCTTAAAGGCATGAATATAATCGATCTTTGCGCTGCCCCTGGTGGTAAAACAATGCAATTAGCCGCCTTAGGAGCAAATGTAACAGCGGTTGATAAATCAGCATCAAGGCTAAAACGCCTAGAAGAAAATCTAAAACGCACTGGCTTAGAAAAAAACGTTAAAGTCATTCAAGCTGATATAACAAAATGGCAGCCAAAACAACCTGCTGACTATGTTTTACTTGATGCTCCATGTAGTGCTACGGGGACTATTCGCAGACACCCTGATTTACTGCATTTAAAATCAGCCAACGATATTGAATCTTTGGTTGAAATACAAGAAAATGCACTGGGTAATTCTATTGATATGCTGGCTAGTGGTGGACGATTGATTTACTGCACATGCTCCCTGCAAAAAGCAGAGAATGAAAAGCACTTTACAGAGCCTTTACCTGAAGGATTTTCTATTGATCCAATCACTCATGAAAACTTTACTGCTGATGAAAATGGCTTTTTACGTGTACTGCCACAAATGAATGATGGTATGGACGGTTTTTTTATTGCCCGATTCGCACGCAATTGATATAATAAAACCATGAAAAATAATATACTTATTGCACCATCTATTCTATCTGCTGACTTCTCCAAACTAGGTGAGGAAATTCGTGCTATTGACACGGCTGGAGCTGATTACATACATATAGATGTAATGGATGGGCATTTCGTCCCTAATTTAACTATAGGTGCTGGTGTTGTTAAAGACCTACGTCCCCATACCAATAAAGTTTTTGATGTGCATTTAATGATTGCTCCTGTTGATAATTATATCGCTGATTTTGCAAAGGCTGGAGCAGACATTATCTCTTTTCACGCTGAAGCAAGCCCTCACACGCACCGCACTATTCAATTAATTAAATCATTTGGTCTGAAAGCTGGCGTGGCTATTAATCCAGCCACTCCAATTAATGTGCTAGAACATATAATTGATGATATTGACATGGTGCTAGTAATGACAGTCAATCCCGGTTTTGGCGGGCAGGCATTTATACCTTTAGCCGATAAAATATCTGCTATACGCAAAATTATAGAACAAAAAGGACTTAATATAGACATTCAAGTCGATGGTGGCATTACCCCCGAAACTGCACCTATCGCAATTAATGCAGGAGCAAACATTCTTGTTGCTGGAACTGCTGTATTTAAAAATGGAGCAAGTAACTATGCTTCATCTATCTCTGACTTACGTAGCAAATCTCTAGCTGCGTAGTATTAACTTCTCTAAATCACTTTTCTGTGATTATAAATAAAAAATGGTCTACCTATGTACGATGAAATAGCACCTAAATCTAATAATAGCTTATTAAAGAACTTTAGTGACTACACACATCATTTAAAATGTGCCTCTGGCTTATATAACATAAATTTAGGTAAAAATATTAATGTAAAAAATGCCCCGCTCACTGTTCCACCTGATATCTGGCAAGGTGATGCCGTGCGTGGCAATGATATTCTACAAGGTCTTTACAGCTTCTACGGTCAAAGATTTCATAGCATAAATGTTTTATGGGAGCCTCAAGGATATAATGATAAATGGTTATCTTCTATGCATGGCTTTGACATGCTACGTGATTTAAAATCCATAGGTGGAGACAGAGCAAGACATCATGCCCGCTACCTAATATCAGACTGGCTAGAACAATATAGTAAATGGCACCCACTCGCTTGGCGACATGATATTATGTCTCGACGTATTGTGCATTGGCTATCCTGTTATTCTACTTTTTGTGCTAGTGCCGATGAAAGTTTTTCTATTCCAGTACTTGAAAGTCTAAAAAAGCAAAGCAAATATCTTACAAAAAACGTTAAAGGCTATGATTTGCTTTATAGTGCCAAAGCACTAATTTATGCTGGAATAGCCCTAGGACATCAATCATGGTGCAACCAATCATTGGTTCTAATGAAGAAAGAAATATCATCAGATATTTTAATTGATGGGGGACACAAAACTCGTTCACCTGAAAAACATTTAGTATTCTTGCAAAATCTATTAGATATACGTTCTGCTTTAAATACTGCAAATATAGAGCTTCCTGACACACTTCAGCATACAATAAAAAAAATGACGCCTGTATTGCGTTGTTTACGACAAAATGATGGTGGTCTATCTATATTTCACGGTGGCGGAGAATCTAAAGGTAGCTTATGTGATATGGTTTTGGGGCAATCTGGAATCAGTGGTCGTCCTGCAAAAGCCTTAGGAGCTATGGGCTATGATAGATTAACACAAGGCCGTACAACAATAGTGATGGATACTGGTTCCGTGACTAATGAGCAAAAATATACAGGGTTACTTGCATTTGAATTTAGTAGTGGTAAAGATCGTATAGTAGTTAATTGTGGTGCATGGGCAGGTCACCCATCATGGCAAGAAGCTTTGTATTCTACCGCCGCACACTCAACCATTACAGTAGAGAAAACAAATGCTATTAATAAAGGTAGACAAGCCCCTGCAATTGAAAGTATTAAAGTACAAAAATCTCGTGAAGAGCAAAAAGGAATAAATATTATAGAGGCTAGTCATGATGGCTATTTGCAACGTTTTGGCACTACTCATCGCCGATCATTAATATTAAAAAATAATGGTGCTACATTGCAAGGGAGTGATGTTTTATCAACTCTACAAAATACAAATTTTGCGGTGCGTTTTCATTTACACCCATCAATCAGTACCTCGACTATTAATAATGGTTCAAAAATATTACTAAGGACACAATCTGGGCAAGGCTGGGAATTCTTTTGTGATAACTATCAAGCTATATTAGAAGAAAGTGTGTATGTTAGTGATAAGCACTGTGATGCACCAAGACGCAGCCAACAAATCACAATTAATGGCACAACAAACGAAAATGAAACAGAAATAACTTGGCTGTTTAAACGTATATAAAATAGCCTATAACATCATCTTGTTTTCTATAATTTTTAAAATTCGCATTTTTAAAAATGTCGGCATTACAGGCTTTAAAAGATAGGAATCAATTTCAAGATCCATTGCTTTTTTTACATTGGTTTCTTCTGCACTGCTAGTTAGAAAAATAATTGGTATTTTAGATGTATTATTTTTTAAACCCCGCACCTCTTTTAAAAACTCAAAACCATTCATATTGTCCATGTTAATATCACATATGACAATCTCTGGCTTTTTTTCAGTTAAAACCTCAATCCCAGAGCGACCGTCCTCTGCATGATATATTCGACGAAACCCAAAGCCAAATAAATGTTTTTCCACCATATATCTTATAAAAGGGTTATCATCGATTATTAAAGCACCAAAAGATGCAAAGTCTATTTTATGACTACTCATTTGTTTGTCCTAACTCTCCCGTATTAATACTATAGTATAGCTCTATAAATCTACTTTTTATCGAACAAGCAACGCGATAGCATACAAAAGTCATTGAAACTACCATATATATAAACTTTACCATATATTACTTACCTTAGTCTTAACTTATACTAAAGTATAAGTAAAATTTTATATTAAATCTATGTAAATTTTATATTAATGTAATATATATCGCAAATATAAATTTTTGTATTGACATAAGCTTAAATATTTGTTACGTTAACTGAATATTAATCATTAGTGATTCTTAAAAGATAAAAAAATAACAAGGATATATATAAAAGGGAGTAAAATTATGACAGACCAAAAACAAGGCACTTTCGAATGGAGACCAATGCTTACCACAGAATTCCGTACAATTGAAGTCCGTAACTCTGGAGAAGATGATAATGAAGAAATGATCAGAGCAATGGCAGTACAAAAGCAGGAACAACGAGAACTAGCTGCAGAGATAGGCTTAGACATGGGTGAAGACACTTATGAGCTAGATGACCCTGAAACTAAACTTGACCCTGAAAAAAGGCTATTGGAGCAATTCGAATACAGGCAAGCCTTTCAAGATGGTGATAAATGGTCTGTACAAACCGTTACAACTACAGTTTTGCAAAGTGGTAAAGAAATTCAAGAATCATCTATATCTGCAGCTGATAGAAACTTAACTGCTTTAGAGGCAGTTTCAAAATTAACAGCATTTGAAGGAATGGTGTTATCATACCCAGAATCATACGAAATTAGCTATGATGGATTTGGCACTGGAACCGTTGAAAAAGCACGTGAAGAGCTTGGTAGTAGACACTTTATCACAGCTGGTGAAAGAGAAGGACTATTATTCGATACACTTCTAAACCCACATAACCGTATTAACAAACATGTTTTGCCATCAGGGGGGAAATTCCCTAAGGAAGACATATCTCGTGCAAATCAAAGATGGGATGAAGGCAAAGAACTTACTGAAAACTTTAATGCATCAGCAATATCTATATCAGGTGAAATGTCAGCTGGCATTCCTGCTGTTGCAACAATAGATAGAGTTTTGAGATCTATTTCAGGTTTAGCTATCATAGATAGATTTGTAGAGAAAATTGAATCATCAACAAAACATCTATCTCAATATATTGATAGATATGATAATCCTAATAGTGATGGTCAAGGTCACCTTATTGAGGCTGCAACTGATGCTTTAACAAATAAAAACACAGGTGCTTTGGCTATCCTAGAAGAGTTAAAGAGTGAAGGTATTATGCGAGATACAACAGAATGGACAAACTTTGCAAAAGAAGCGCATGTAGCTTGCTACGTTATTCATGCTCAGGCCATGCTTAACCTTCTAAAAGAAAAACGTGTAACAGACCCTGAGGAATGTAATAACATACGAAAAAGCCTGTCTCAAATTGGTGGCACTTCAGATGATAATGGTAATACTATCAAAAAAGGTGACATGGAAAAATTAGCTAATAAATACGGATTATCTGAAAAAACTATAGCAAATTACAAACGTGCTATGGGATACAGCGGAAGACCTAAAATGCCAGAGCTATTAACAGGTTATTTAGGCCGCTTTGAGGAACGTAAGAAAGTATTTGCAGAGCTTTCAGATGGTGGAACAATTCCAAATATTGAAACTGTAATACCACCAACACATAAAATCACATTAGGTGGCTTCGGTAGGTTATTTGGTCGTTAAGAATAGTTAATATCCTGTATAGAAGAAGTTTCGGTATCAAGATCGAAACTTCTTCTTCTTTTATATATTTTATTGTATATTGCCTTTGAATAGTAAAATTATAAAGGGTAATAATAATGTCAACACAAAATATTGAGAAATCAGCTGAACAAACAAGCATAGAACAACAGACTCCTATTGCTGCACAAGCAAAAATGAATAATTTGCAAGAGCTTGAAAAAATGGGCGTAAATCCATTCCCTTATAAGTTTGACGTTACCTCATATGCTAGTGAGCTACAAAATAAATACGAAACCTTAGAAGATGGTACGGTGACGGAAGAGGTTGTTAAAGTTGCAGGACGTATAATGGCAAACCGTAACAATGGAATGTTCATTGACCTTAAAGATACAAGTGGCAACATTCAAATTTTTAGCCATAAAAATAATTTAGATGAGAAACTTCTAGCTATCGTAAAATTATTTGATATTGGCGATATTATAGGAGTTGAGGGAATAGTCCGCCGTACTCCTCGTGGTGAGCTAACTATTAATGCTCAAAACCTTACACTACTTACAAAGTCTTTAAGACCATTACCTGAGAAATATCACGGTTTAACCGATGTTGAAGCTAGATATCGTCAACGATATTTAGACTTAATAATGAATAGAGAAAGCCAAGATGTTTTTGTAAAACGAAATAAAATCATTAGCCATATACGATCAATGTTAATTGAAGCTGACTTTATGGATGTTGAAACTCCAATGCTACACCCAATTCCAGGTGGAGCTTCTGCAAAACCATTCGTTACATACCACAATACACTAGATATGACTTTATACATGCGTATTGCACCAGAGCTATACTTAAAACGCCTAATTATTGGCGGCTTTGATAAAGTATTTGAAATTGGTCGTTGCTTCAGGAATGAAGGAATCTCTATCAAACATAACCCAGAATTTACCTCTGTTGAGCTATATCAAGCCTATGCAGACTACAACGATATGATGGATTTGACTGAGAATATTGTAAAAAGCTGTGCCGAGCTTATTAATGAGGATAACTCTGCGAAGGTTGTATTTGGTGACAAAACTATTGATTTTGGCAAAGCATGGCCAAGAAAAAGTATGACAGAGCTTGTACAAGAAAAAACTGGCGTGGACTTCCTAGAGCTACCAAATGCTAAAGATGCCCTTAAAAAAGCTAAAGTTTTAGGTGCGGCACTAGATGATGATATGAATTGGGGACAAATAGTCGAGGCTGTATTTACTCAGCATGTTGAAGATGACCTTATTCAACCTATTCATGTAACAGATATGCCAAAAGATATTTCACCACTGGCAAAAGTGCATCGTGATAATCCTTTACTAACAGAGCGTTTTGAAACCTATGTTAATGGTTGGGAGCTTGCAAATGCATTTTCAGAGCTAAATAGCCCAATAGATCAAAAAGAACGCTTTGATGCTCAAGTAAAAGCCCGTGAGGCAGGCGATGAAGAAGCTCAGTTCCTTGATGAAGACTTTTTAGAAGCTCTTGAGTATGGCATGCCTCCTACAGGTGGCTTGGGTATTGGTATAGATAGACTTGTAATGCTATTAACCAATAGTGCTAGTATTAGAGATGTAATTGCCTTCCCAACTCTAAGGCAAAATAAGTAACAATCGCAATCTAGTTGACATAATGCTATAAATGTGTTAGAATTATTCTTTGTATATAACGAAGAGTAATTTTAATGGGCAAAGAGACAGTAAATAATAAGGATACTCCAAAGCCAGTCCTTGTAGCACAGGAGGCTCTGAAAGCTTTTGAAAATGATCCATTTTATGAGGCATTAAAAAAAGCTCTAATTCCACTTGCCGTGCAGATGGAAAGATCAGGCGACAGCCCAACTGTAGAAACTCTAAAAATCCATGCTGAAAAAGGTGTAGAGCATGTAAATAGCATTAGAAAAACCTTTTCAACCAAAGCACAAAAACAACAAAAATCTTATTCAGAAATTATAGTAGAACTAAATCAAGGCACTGAATTTGAAAAACAAGAAAGTATAAAAAAAGAGGAGGATTTATCTTATTTGACAGCATTTGAAAAAGCAGCATATATAGGCGATGTAAATACTGCTGAAAAATTAATTCAGGATACCAATCAAGATGACAAAGATTCAGCTCTTATACATGCGACTAAACTTGGTCACGTAACAATAGTTAAACTATTATTGGAAAATGGAGCAAATATAAATGTTAGAGGCATAAATGAATGCAGCCCCCTCCAGCTATCAACTGTATATGACCATACAGAAGTTGTGAAAGTACTACTAGATGCCGGTGCAGATGCAAAAGCAAGATATAATTACGCTCTTAAAAAATCATTTTCAAATGGTAACCCAGTAATAGTTGAACTATTATTGAAAGCAGGAGCTGATATAAATGATATTCGCTATCATAGCTTTGAACGCTCAGCTCTAAATAGACATATTGGAATTGTACAAATATTTATTGATCATGGCGAAAGTCTAGGTAATGCAGACTTAACTGAAAAACAACGAAAGAACATTGAAGTCAGACTTGAGAATCTTAAGCTATGGCGAGAAATGTATGGCTCAGAGCCTCCAAAAGGGCTTGATGGAGAGAATCCACACGGCTTTAAACCAGAGCTATTTGAGGCTGTCAAAAGCTGGCTAATTGAAGAAGGACATGAGGAAAAAGATGCTAATAAATATGCATATGGTGCGTCAACTTTGTTTAAAAATGAAACTCAAATTCTACAATATTTAGAAAAATGGGGCGAGGCAGGCAAGCAACCTCTGCACAATTTAACCTATATGATTAAATTGCCTTTAACTGGTAAAATAGATTCTAAAGCTTGGGCAGATGCGAGCATTAAATTTGGCTCTGAGATGGCAAAACTAGTCTCGTTTGCTGATAAATTACCCAAGCCCGTAGAATCCTTGAATAAAACTAGAGAAAAATGCGCTGAATTTAATTATGAACGAGGGAGCGAGCATAAGACTCTGGCAAGTTTATGTGTGAATCATAATGTTGATGAAAATGATTTTGAAAAGGCACTTGAAATTGTGCTGAAAAATCCAAATCCAACCTCAAATATTCCAGATATTAAAATCTCTGGTGATCGTTTTGGTATGGAGGGCTACAGTTTTGAAAAACTGCCAGATGGTGATATTAGAGGGCTGTTTTTAGGTGAAATAACTGGTTGTTGTCAATCAATTGGCGGTGTTGGTTCTGCTTGTGCTGAGAAAGGTTATGCTTCAGAGGATTCAGGGTTTTATGTCGTGATGGACGCAAAGCAAAAGATTATCGGTCAAGCTTGGGGCTGGCTTGGTAAAAATGACGAGCTGGTTTTTGACTCGCTTGAAAGCCTAACAGACCGTATAACCACAAAGCAATGGCAGGATATTTGCACTGAAACTGCAAAAGAAATTGAAGCTTCTTTAAATATTGGCACTGGTGGCGAGACTCCGGCAATGAGTTTCAACAGAGCGAGCAGTCCAGCTACTCCTAAAACTCCTTGCAGTTACAGTGATGCACGTCAGCAGTATAGAGTTGGTAAAAAACAAAAAATAAGATAAGATAATTTATGGATAATATGAAACGCTTTGAACAGCCTGATGGTTTTAACTTTCCCAAACATTTTACTAATGCTGATGGAAAAGAAATTCGTTATGGGTATGCACAACCAAAGAAAAAAGCAATTGCAACTGTAATTCTGACAACAGGCTATGCAGATTTTACTGAGTCTTATTTTGAGACTATTAATGATTTCCTTGATAAAGGATACGCTGTATGGATGATGGATTGGCAGGGTCAAGGTGGGTCTGAGAGATATCATGGCGACCGCAGGCTTCCCAGTAAACATGCCCCTATGAATAATATAAGAGATTTACATCAGTTTCGACATGATATAGTTGCAGAAGATAAGAATATTCCAATATTTGTAGCTAGTCATTCCATGGGTGGACATATGGTTATGCACTATATGAATAATCATGAAGATGACTTTCATGCTGCTGTTTTACCTACTCCCTATATAGATACAAGTTTTACAAAAAATAAAGAACGCTTAATACATGTTTTTGCCAAAGTTGCTTGCAATATAGGATTTGGACATTATCGAATGAGCCGAGGTGATAATATTGTTCGTAAAATCAAAAAAATTCGTCATAATTTACAAAAAGATGAGCCTGTACGTATGACAATACATAAACACTTAGCTGATAAAAACCCAGATCTTAAAATAGGTGATCCAACACTGCATTGGATATTAAGCATGCTAAAGCAGGC
Organism: Alphaproteobacteria bacterium; assembly: GCA_021775895.1. GTDB lineage: Bacteria > Pseudomonadota > Alphaproteobacteria > Micavibrionales > CSBR16-224 > JAJFGX01. Next base: position 24,914 of record JAJFGX010000069.1, read on the forward strand.
TATTAAATTGCGACCAAAAGCAGTCCTTGAAAATATAAAGACTCCAACTTTATTTGCTATATGTGAGAATGACCGTTTAGTTAATAAGCAAGCAATTAAGCGTGCAGCTAAATTAATGCCTAATGCAAATCTTGTAGAAATTAAAGATGGCCACCATGGTATATGGACAGAGCGTCAACATATAAGAGAGATATGGTGGGAAAGTGTAGATAGCTTCCTATCTAAACAAATTGTTGATTTCCACAGTAAACAACACAATAAATCGCAAAATAATGTAAAGAAAAACCCTAAACCACCAGCTATGGGGTCTAGATAATTTTAGACATTATCGTGTAACCCAAAAATACCGATACCAATGACCCTATAACTGATACACTTATATATAATAAAGCAGAGCCATTTTCTCCATTTTGCAATAATTTCATAGCATCAAGTGAAAAAGTAGAAAAAGTTGTAAACCCACCTAAAATACCAGTAGTTATAAATAGCTTTATATTATTAGATAAGCCATGTATCGGTGCTAATAAAAAAATAGCCGTCACCATACCAATGATAAAAGACCCTGCAACATTAACTATTACTGTGCCATAAGGCATAGTTTCATGTTTAAAAATATTTAATATGGCATAACGCATGCTTGCTCCGATAGCTCCGCCGATTGCAACACTAAGATACATAAACATATTTTTTTCCTTAAAGCTGTTTGCCTTTAATAGTGTAATTATAGCTATGTCAGATTATTTTTAAACTAAAATTATATAAAATTAGTTATTCTTTATATATTTATCCTAATGAATTTTAATGATTTATTACCCTTCTTGGGTGTAATATATAAGGTAGAGTAATTTTTATTAGGGATATAATATGGTTAGTTTATTTAATAGATGGAGAAAAAATAATAAGGGTGTTGCTGCAATTGAGTTTGCTTTAGTCGGCATACCTTTCTTTATGGCTCTAATCGGTATTTTAGAAACAACCTTATTTTTTGCCGCAGGAAATGTATTAGAAGGTGCAGCACAAGCATCAGCTCGTGTTATACGAACAGGGCAAGCTGAGGCATCGGCTGATCCAATGGCAAGGTTTGAGGAGAGTATGTGTTCTCAAATAGGGATATTAGTCCCTTGTGCTAATGTTTCTTATGAAGTGATTGAAATACCAGATAATAATTTCACAACAGTTGCCAGCTATCCTCCAAGCTTTGATGTTGACGGAGTTTTAGAAAGTCAGGGCTTTTCAATAGGCGGCTCAGAAAGTATTATTCTAGTCCGTTTAGTTTATACTTATAATTTTATGACTCCGTTTCTAGGAACAATGATGGATCAAGGATATGGTGATAATTCTTACAAACATATATCAACAGTGGTGGTACGTAATGAACCTTATGCTTTTTAACAAACACCATATTTTATGGTCATTTAGTAATATTTGCCGTGCTTGGCAAAGGGATAATCGTGCCAATGTTGTGATTGAAACAGCATTTATTTTTCCCATTCTTATCGTCATGCTGATGGGAACAATGGATATAGGACGTGGCTTGCTTGTTAACAAAAAAGTAGTGTCAGCCGCAAATATAGCAGCAGATTTAATTGGTCGAGAAGAAAGTTTAACTGATGATGAATTAAATAATTATATAGAGGCTGCTCAGTTAGCGATGGATCCTTATGCTTTAGGGAGTTTTGGAATTGATGTGGCGGGGATTCGCTTTGTTAATGCTAGTGCTGACCCAGAGGTTCAGTGGAGAGATACAGTAAATATGCCTATAAATGCTAGTGTTGAAGCAGATGCAGATGGGCTAGGGTCTGAAAATGAGGGTGTAGTTGCCGTAACAGTAACTTATAGTTTTACTCCTCAATTTTCTAATATTATAACAGGCACAATTGATATGCAGGAAACGGCTTTTGTTCGTGGACGTATTACTTCATTTGTCCGAAGAGAATAATGCCGTTGTTAAGGCTTAAAAGTGGGAGATAGTTAATGATAGATTTTAGAAAAAAAATACAAAAAGTATTTAAATCTTACTTTGCTGATATATCAGGTGTTAGTGCCATGATTTTTGGTCTAATGTTGCCTGTTTTAGTGGCATCTAGTGGTATTGCGGTTGATTTAGGGCAAGCTTATAATGTTAAAAATCGTTTAGGAAATGCTTTGGATAAAGCTGCATTAGCAGTTGCAGGCTCTACAGGTGACGAAACAGAACTAACAGCCTTAATGAATGCCTTTATGACAGCAAATTACCCTGCCGATAAAATTGGTGTACCTTATCAAGTTTCAATGGTTATTTCTGGAAACACTGTAAGCATTACTGCAGATGCTTCCGTAGATACAAAATTTATGCGGGTATTTGGTAAGGATTCTGTCTCCGTACATGCTTTAACTGAAGTTGTGCGTGATCTATCTGGTATAGAAGTTGTGCTAGTGCTCGATGTTACAGGCTCAATGTCAGGTTCTAAATTAACAGCCTTAAAGCAAGCTTCTCATGATTTTATAGGTGTAATGTATGATAGAATTACAGATGAAGAATTCTTAAAAATTGGAATTGTTCCTTACTCTTCTTCTATAAACATTGGCCCTTATGGTTGGGGACTTGATACTAGTGGTGGGGCTTACGGTACACCATTTGTTGTAACTCCTACTACTGATGATTTTATATCTCCACCATCTGATATTGAATATGACTTAAGTGACAATCTACAATGGCACGGCTGTGTTTTAGCTAAACCATATCCGAATGATACAATAAACGAAGTGTTCCCAACAACGTGGGAGATGTATCGCTGGCCAGAACAGTGTACACGATATTATGATGGTAGCTGTATAAGATGGAGACGTGCACCTAATTATTATTGTCCTTCTGCTCAAGTTGTACCACTAACTAATAATCGTACGACTTTAGATGCTACAATTGATTCCCTAGAAGCAAGAGGTTACACCTATGGTAACCTTGGTATAGTTTGGGGAGGACGTGTATTATCACCAGAAGAACCATTTATTGAAGGTGAAGCATGGGACGACCCTAAATGGCGTAAAGCTATATTAATGATGACAGATGGTAATAATACAATGCATAATTTTTATTCTGCCTATGGGAAGACTTCAGATCATAGTATTACTCCATCAGATCTAAACACACGTTTTGAAGAGACTTGTAGCAACCTGAAGGCTGAAGGAGCGCAAATTTACACAATAACATTTGGTTCTGGTATTAGTAGCTCGACTAAGGGTTACTATAGCAGATGTGCTTCTGATACTAGTTTATATTTTGATGCTCCAAGTAGTGAATCTTTGGTTGCAGCATTTCAAGAAATAGCAAATCAGCTTAGTAAGTTGCATATCAGTCAATAATGACAATTATAACGAGCGACGGCGAAGCGGGCTTTGCCCCCCGTAAATTCAAGAAGCCTACGTGGCGTTTGAACGTGGCTTGTAATACTCCTATTACAAGCCATTAAAGGCTGGAAAATGGATTGTAATTTCTTTGAGTACATTAACTAATTGTTTCTTATGATTCTCTGTAAGTTGTGGGTGAGTCCATATAGTTTTTGTATTTTTCAGCTCTATTAAATTGATAGTATTGGAATTATCAGCATCTATAATAGAAAAAATAATTTCTGCAATTTCATCTAATTCTTGAATCTCTAGTCTAACTTTATTGTTAGCTTGAGAAATAATACCTATATCATAAAACACCTGTTTTATTTCATTCAATGTAAGATCAGTTTTATTCTCAGGTAAATATGATTGAAAGCTATGCTCTATACATTCATTAGAAATAGTATATTGGCAATGTGGATATATACTATCTAAACGTGGCGATAACTCAACCAATTGTGAAATAATTTCTGGTAAATCAATATCAAGGCAATGCATATATTCGTGATATCTAATTATAGGTAACTTATCCCATGGGTCAGAAAAATTCGCATTATCTTCAATATCAACATGCTGTAGAACGCCATCTTCTAAAATACGAATTGGCTTTTTTTTGCCATTGGTAGATATAACTCTATACTCTCTCTTTGTTAATAGAGTATGCATCGGTTCAATTTGAAAAGCGTCACTATCATAATCTATAATAAAGTGATTGCTGTAGTATTGCAGATTTTCCCAGTGATTACAGTCTGGAGCAGCCCATAAACCTTGCAATTTCTCAGAAGGCACAACCCCATCTTCTGCATTAGCAAGCATAGGAATAAAAGCTAATGCTACAAATAGTAAGATAGTGTAAAAATAAGATTGTATCTTATGCATAATTTCTATAGTTTCCTTATATAACAGTATCAATTTAAATTACCTAAAGTTTAAGAGTATGACAACAGAACAAAAAAATATACGTAATTTTGCTATTATTGCACATATAGATCATGGTAAATCAACTTTGGCAGATCGTTTGATTCAAAGTTGTGACGGTCTTGAAGATCGTGAGATGACCGAACAAGTCCTTGATAACATGGATATAGAGCGTGAGCGTGGCATAACCATTAAGTCACAAACTGTGCGTTTAATGCATAAGGCATCAGATGGGGTTGAATATCAGCTTAATCTAATGGATACTCCGGGGCATGTCGATTTTGCTTATGAGGTTAGTCGTTCTTTAGCATCGTGTGAAGGCTCTTTACTGGTTGTTGATGCAACTCAAGGAGTTGAGGCTCAAACACTAGCTAATGTTTATCAAGCAATTGATAATAATCATGAAATTATTCCTGTAATTAATAAAGTTGACTTACCAGCAGCCGATGTTGAGCGAGTAAAAGAGCAAATTGAAGATGTGATAGGCATCGATGCTTCAAATGCAATTGAAGTTTCTGCAAAAACTGGCATAGGAATCGATGATCTTTTGGAGGCTATCGTAACAAGGCTTCCAGCTCCATTAGGCGACAAAACAAAGCCTTTAAAAGCTCTCTTGATTGACAGTTGGTATGATGCTTACCTTGGTGTCGTTATTTTATTACGGGTTTTTGATGGTGTGTTAAAAGAAAAAGATAAGCTACGCTTTATTAATGCCGAGGCTACGCATGATGCGGATAGAGTCGGTGTTTTTACTCCGAAACAAGTTCAAACAACAGTATTGTCAGCAGGCGAGCTTGGCTATTTAACTTGTGCGATTAAAACTATTTCTGAAACCAGCATTGGTGATACGATTACACATGAACGCAATTTATGTGATAAGCCATTAACAGGGTTTAAACCTTCAGTTCCTATGGTTTTTTGTAGTTTATTTCCAGTTGATGCCAGTGATTACGATAAGTTACGTGACAGCCTTGGTAAATTGGCTCTTAATGATGCTAGTTTACACTTTGAAATTGAAAGCTCAACCGCCTTGGGGCTTGGTTATCGTTGTGGTTTCTTAGGTCTATTGCATATGGAGATTATACAAGAGCGTTTAGAACGTGAATTTAATCTTGACCTAATTCCAACCGCTCCATCAGTCGTTTACCACATATATATGAACGATGGTAAGATGATAGAGCTTTATAATCCAGCTGATATGCCAGATGTTGTATTAATCGACCATATTGAAGAACCATGGATTAAAGCAACAATCCTAGTCCCTGATGATTATTTGGGCGGTATATTAAAGCTCTGCCAAGAAAGACGAGGCGAGCAAATTGAGCTAACCTATGTTGGTAGTAGAGCAATGCTAGTTTACCGCCTGCCATTGAATGAGATTGTATTTGATTTCTATGATAGACTAAAATCAATCAGCCGTGGCTACGCTAGTTTTGACTATGAAATTTCCAGTTATGATGAAGGTGACTTGGTCAAAATGAATATTTTAGTTAATGCCGAGCCTGTTGACGCTTTAGCAATGGTTGTCCATCGCTCGCAAACAGAACGTCGAGGAAGACAGCTTTGTGAACGCCTAAAAGATTTAATCCCAAAACAGATGTTTAAAATTGCTATTCAAGCGGCAATTGGTGGCAAAATTATTGCGAGGGAAACTCTATCTGCACTCCGTAAAGATGTAACTGCAAAATGTTACGGTGGTGATATTAGCCGTAAGCGTAAACTACTCGAAAAGCAGAAAAAAGGTAAGAAGAAAATGCGTCAATACGGCAATGTCGAAATTCCACAAACTGCCTTCATCGCCGCCCTAAAAATGGGCGATGATAAGTAATCTAAACGGCAGTTAGATAAAACCATTCCAGTTTTCGAGTTTATCGTAAAGCTGTTTAAAGCCAGAAGTGCTATGAAAATAGTAGGTGCCACTATATATTTTAGCTAGATTAGGTGTGTTGTTATTATACCCTAGGTCAATCATAATTTGATGAGCTTGCTCTGAAAATGAATCATTATTATTTGATAGCATGAAAGCAAGTGTACCTAACATTAAATAATTGTATTCTTTTTTAAATTGATCATCAGTACATGTAGATTTTTCTTTTAAGAATGATATTAACTCATTTGGAGTAAAAGTTTCTTTACCTAATTTCTCGTAAATATCTTTATGTTTACTTATAGAGAATGCAATTAAGGTCAATGGTGCCTCTATATGACTATCCATAAATTCCCTATCATCATCAACAGCTAAAAATTGTGCGTAGACTCTAAAT
>JAJFGX010000070.1 GCA_021775895.1 Alphaproteobacteria bacterium
ATATATCTCTTAAAGAGGAATTAAAAAAGCTACGTCAAGAATTACAAAATAAATATGGACTAAGTATAAAATCAATAAAATCTTCTGAGCCTTCATATGGCCCAATACGATTTGATTATATTCGTGAAGAGAAATATGAAATAGGATTTGATAAAGGTAAGAATGTACAAGATCAAGAACTAACACTATTGGTACTGGCTGATGTTGAGTGGTATATATTTGTTTATTTGATTTCTCCATTAAAGAAAAACGATATATATAATTGGGCAGTTAATAATCGTGCATATGAAATAATTAAAGAAAGTTTTGAATAAAGATATGATACAGAAATATTCTGAACGTGGTGGCGTATTATTTCTTATATTAATAGGTATAGCTTTATTAGCGGCTCTTTCTGTGGCTATGATAGATGAAGAGACAGGTGTTGAGTCTATTGCCGATAAGATGAAACTTGGTGGACAAGTTGAGCTACTTCTAACACATATGGACACAATCAGTAATAAAGTATCATTAATGGTTGATGTAAATTTAGTTGCCCCAGCCAATGTGAAAGATTTGAAACTAGGCGATGTAGGCTATACGACTCAACCGCATGTAGATAAAATTTATCACCCATTAGGCGGAGGTATAGAGTATACAGACACAATAGGTGATGCTACTGGTATTGTATATCACAATGGATTAACAATTACAGGAATAGGAACAGCTACTGCAGATATAGCTATGATTGCAGTAGTACCATCACTTGCTTATTGTGAAGTTCTTAATAAGAAACTGCATGGAAGTACGACTGTCCCAGAGATTACGGTTGCATCATATGGTAACATAACGACTAAAGTAGCAGAGAGCCTAGATGATGCAACTACATGTGTCGCAGCAGGTGGTTGCGATGAGGTTGCTTATCAATGTGTTACAGATGGTAGTGGTAACTATCTTTATTATCACTTGTTATATGCATTATAAAGCTAGTGAGTCTTAACCTTAGTTTATGGCTTTTATTATTGCTTGAAAGATAGCTGATTTTGGGTCAAATATTGCAGTATTCATATCTTTATGTGATGAACCATTATTAATTATAATAGTTTGAGCTTTGTGTCCCTTTTTCTTTAGAGTAGAGCTAAATAATTTTGATTCTGCGACAGCAAAAGGTCGGGTCGCTGTTACAAATATTGTAAAAGGAGAATAATTGTTTGTTTTGCTTATTTGATGTAAAGGAGAAGCATCAAGTAATGCTTTAGTATTTGTACCAAAGGCACCATCTATCTTTTTTTGGATAAAGCGAGATAACTTTCCTTGATGCTTTACTGTTAAGTCAAATTTAGCAATGTCTATAGGTAATATAGATTTGAACATATTCTGACTTAATCCATTGGTTTTTAAATATTGTGGGTGCGTTCCCAGTAAAGCGACTAAATGAGCCCCAGCTGAGTGCCCAGATAATACCATATTGTCTGGATTTCCGCCATATTTTGAAATATTATCGACGACCCATTTTATAGCATCGACACAATCTTCAACGTGTATAGGGTGCTTATATTCTGGCGATAGTCGATAATTAATTGAGACTAGAATTATATTTTTATTTGTATAGGCCTCACCTTTTGCTGTGTTTAGCCTTTTATCTCCCATACTCCAAGCCCCACCATGTACAAATATATGTACTGGAAGGTTTTCCCCAATCGCATTTAATGGGGTATAAATATCAAGCTTTTGTTGTTTAAGGTTAGAATTGCTGACATAGCTAATGTCTTTAAATACCTGTGATTGAGCAAACGCTTTTTGTGGTATAGTTAATGATAATATTACCAGAAAAATAAAGATGATATATTTATTCATTACTAAGCCGCAATTAAAGCAGAAAAATCAAGCGCTTGACTTAGGTCAGCAATAATATCCTCAACGTTCTCTATGCCTATAGAAACTCTAAGTCCCTCTGGATGTACTGACGCCATTAATTTTTGCTTATCAGTTAGCTGTGAGTGAGTGGTTGAGGCTGGGTGAATAATTAAAGAACGTGTATCACCAATATTAGCAACATGACTAAAAAGTTTTACATTATTAACTAATTTAACAGCCGCATCATAACCACCTTTAACACCAAAAGTGAATAAGCTACTGGCTTTACCACCCATATATTTATCTACTAATGGTTTGAATGAGCTACTATCTAGTCCAGAATAAGTCACCCAACTAACAGCAGGGTGGTTTTCTAAGAAGTTTGCAACAGTAATGGCATTTTCACAATGGCGTTGCATACGAAGCCCTAGTGTTTCCATTCCTGTCAAAGTTAGAAAAGCATTCATTGGTTGTTGGCAAGCGCCTAAATCACGAAGAGCAACAGCATGTAGATAATATGTTAGTGCCATTTCACCAAATTCTTTGTGGAAGTTTAGTCCGTGATAGCTTGGCTCTGGTTGGCTTAAAGTTTGATATTTATTACTAGCAGACCAATCAAATTTTCCACTGTCAATTACTGCACCACCCATAGAATTTGCATGACCATTTAGGTATTTAGTTGTTGAGTGAGTTATAATTGATGCACCCCATTCAAAAGGACGGCATAAATAAGGAGTGGCAATTGTATTATCAACAATTAGAGGAATTCCAGCATCTTCAGCAATTCTAGCAATAGCCTCAATATCAGTTACAACACCTGTTGGATTTGATAAGCCCTCAATAAAGATAAGTTTAGTATTCTCAGTTAATGCTCGTTTGAAATTATCAGGCTCATCTGGTTCAGCAAAGATACAATTCCAGTTAAAGCCACGAGAAAAGCTATTTTTAAATTGATTAAGTGTACCGCCATAAAGTTTTGCAGAGGCAACAAAGTCATCACCACTATTCATCAGAGGGAAAAAAGCAAGCTGATGAGCTGAAAGACCAGATGAAGTACAAGTTGCACCAGCACCATTTTCAAGCGCAGCAAGCTTGTTTTCTAAAGCTCCAACTGTTGGATTAGTTAATCTGGAGTAAGAAAACCCTTCTTTTCTTAAATTAAACTTATCAGCAGCATCTTCTGCACTATCAAAAGTAAACGAAACATTTTGAGAAATATCAGGAACTAAAGCACCAGTTTCACTATCTGGTGTATAACCAGCATGAATTGATTTTGTATAAAAGCCATGTTCGTTGTCTTTATTGTTCATCTTGAGTCTCCTATAGTTTTCATTGATGTGTATGTATATCAAAATTAGAATTTAAAAACAATTATTTTATAGGCATAAAAAAACCATGGAGCAAGCCCCATGGTTATTAATTTATACTTTTAATATTTTAAGCTATTCTCTAGCGTCACGCTTTGTTTTTTCTTTGCGTTCGTGGCGTTCTTGTGCCTCAAGGCTGTATGTAGCAACAGGACGGGCATCTAAGCGAGCAACACCTATAGGCTCTCCAGTTTCATCACAGTAACCATAATTACCATCTGCAATTTTGGTTAATGCTTCATTGATTTTGCTGATTAACTTACGTTCTCTGTCACGAGTTCTAAGCTCTAAAGCATGGTCTGTTTCAGCTGATGCTCTATCCGCAATATCAGGTTGTTGAAGATTATCTCCTTGCAGAGTGTTTTCAATTGTATCACTAGAAACTGATAAAAGGTCATCTCTCCATTTTATCAACTTATCACGAAAATATTCTTCCATTACTGGGTTCATAAACTCTTCTTTACTAGAAGGAGTGTAATCAGGGGATAAGATAGTTTTACTTGCTTCTGTAGACATGGTTCACCTCACTTTTGTTAATATTCATATAAGATAGCAATATCTCGTTAATAAAAGGTTAATTCAACGGCATTATAATCTTTTTTTTTATTACAGCAAGTTTTTTTGTTTTATAGATTTAAGAAATTTTAGTATGTTACAATACTAAGTTGACATAACTCTATTGTTGTGGTAGAATGAAACCACTTAATAGATAAATAGAGTATTACTATGTACAAGAAACTGAAAAAACAAAATGGCGAGAAATTCGCACGAACAATCAGGGATTACCACAACGGAATCTTGGAAATTCCTGATGTGGATATTATCCTCCGCCACGCAGGGGGGAACGCAAAGCCTTTACTGCCATATCTTACGAGCCTACTCACGGCTGATGACTCTGAGTCTATAGCCACACCAAAAGATCCATTTGTATTGCTTGACCAAGCAGGATATGAGGCTTTTCACGCAGACACACTGGAAAAACAAAATAGCA
>JAJFGX010000008.1 GCA_021775895.1 Alphaproteobacteria bacterium
ATTGATATTGAGCATGAAGAAAACTGGAGAAGAGCCTCTATTCTTTTGAATACTTGTAGTGATGATGAACTTTTATCGCCGAATCTTCACTCTGCCGATGTATTGTACCGTTTACTACATGAAGAAGGAGTACGCATTTACCCAGCAACATCTATAAAACACGTATGTCGATGCTCTAAAGAGCGGGTCGAAGATGTCCTGAAGTCATTATCAAAAGAAGATATCACCGATGCTCAACAAGAAGATGGTCATATAAATATGACGTGTGAGTTTTGCGGAAAAGTATATTTATTTACTCGTGACAATATAGAAGAAATCAAAAAATAATCTACTTTGAAGCCATAGTCTTTGCCATTTCTAGCAGTTGCTTACGTAATTTTTCATCTTTGATATTATAATATGCACGCACAAGTGTAATAGTTTCACGCTTTGTCATCATATCTTCACCGGAATCAAAAGATGCTTGTGCATTGTCTGACATACCATTTGCAGCTTTTTCTGTGATATCTCCAGAAAAACCTTGCAAAAAGAAATCAAAAGGAACTTTAAAAACCTTACAAAACTCATATAAACGGCTTGCACTAACCCTGTTTGCACCACGTTCATATTTTTGAATTTGCTGAAAAGTCAAATCTACAAAATCTCCAAGCTCAGTCTGGCTCATGCCAGATAACATACGTTGCGAGCGTAGTTTTTCTCCAACATGTTTATCAACCGGGTGTATTTGATTTTTAACTCTTCCCATATCAACTAAAATCCTCAATCTAAAAAATATTTAACTTACGCCACGGACAGTAGCAAAATCCAAAATTAATTACAATAGTATTCATCTGTTTTTTTTCAAAAAACACCTTAAAAACAAAGAGAAAACCACCAACGAAAGATTCAACATCCAAAATACTATGCTTTGGTATAATGCATACATAGTCTCTTTTATAGACTTTGGTAGAGCATGGTCTATTGTTCCACCCACACCTAAGGGTAGATAGGCCAGAATACGTCCGTACGCATCTATTATAGCAGAGATACCAGTGCCAGCGATTCTTACTAATGGAAGACCTTGTTCTATTGCCCTAGCCCTTGAAAAGGCAAAATGCTGATAAGGCCCAGAAGTTTTGCCATACCAACCATCATTAGTAACATTAAGCAACCATTCTGGACGTTCTCTACTTGTAACAGTTTCTGGAAAAATAACTTCATAGCAAATTAAAGGACTAAATGTAGGAGTATCTTTAAAGGCAACAGTATATGGGCCGTCTCCTTTCTGGAAATCCTCTAACCCTGATATTGCAGCACCTAAAGCCCCAAATGAAAGTAAATTACGAAAAGGCATGTATTCACCAAAAGGCACTAAATGAGATTTATCGTAATAAGAACGATGACCGCTGTTAACGTCCATAATCATTAAACTATTATAAAATCCATTTTCATTTTGATGAATATTACCAGTTAGAAAAATAGTGTCTTTAGGCAAGTTTTTACGAATATACTCACCAGCTTTAGTATATTTACTTATATCAATTGTAAGGGCTGTCTCTGGCCAAATAATGTGAGTAGGCTTTTTCTCCGCAGGCAAATTAGAATAATTAAGGTAAATATCAAGATTATCAATTTGCTTTTCTTCCAACCATTTTTCTTTTTGTGGAATACCTCCCTGCACTATTCTTAGTATTGTATCTGAATGTAATTCAGTCTCACCAGCGTTTGATAGTCGCCAACTACCCCAGCTCCACATTAACAATGGTATCATTATTGATATAATTATAGATGCTCGCTTTGTGGCAAGATTTGCATTAGACAGCCAAATCACTGGTAAAGTCGCACAAAGAACTGTAATTAAAGTTAGTCCATAAATACCCAGCCATGAAAGATTTTGTAACATTGATAAAGAGCCAGACCATGCATAACCAGATAAGTTCCAAGGAAAGCCTGTAAATAGATGCCCTTGTAAATAGGAGATAACAGACCATAATGTGACAAACAATAGAACTCTGCCAACACCCTGAAAATATTTAAATATTTGAAATGTTAACACAGCAAATATGCCTATATATATAGCTAGGATCATCGGAGCTAAAAGCAATGCAAATGGTATCAACCACCACCATTCGGCTAAATCTACAAATAGAGCAAAAGTTATCCAATATAATCCAGCGACAAAGTACCCTATACCAAACACACAGCCAAAGAGAAAAGCCTGCTTTTTGCTTTTTGCAATATCTACTGCTAGATATAAAATAGGAAAACACAACCACAACACAGGAAAAGCATTTATTGGGGGCATAGCAAGAGCCATCAATGCTCCAGCCATCAACAATAAAAATAACTTTAATTTGATTTCCATTTTACAAATCTTTTTGGTGTCCAATATCTATTCCCTAAGTTATCTGCGACAGTTTGTACATTTATATTATTTTCATCAATATATAATGCATATGCTCCATCATTTAGCAAATCAAAACGATCAATGCTATATTTAGGTTTACATTTTCTAGGAATAACATCTTTTGGAGCAATCAATACATCTGCAACAGAACAAAGCTTAAGAAAAGCTATCGGATTCCTAACAAATACAACTTTATAACCTGCTTTAGTCCAAGAGCAAGCAATCCAATCACAAAAGAAATTATCGTCTATACTGTCATCTTTATTGGCATATATATTACCATCAACAGGCCATTTCTTTGGTTTTACATGCTCTTTTCCTGCACGCCTACGCCAGCTTTCTGTGACAAAACTGTTCTTATATATTGATGATAGTGCAAAAACCTCTTCCGTAAGTCGTACCGCCATTACATCACCAGTATCAGCAATATAAATATCAGGTTGCATTTTACTTGCTGATGGCACCGCTAAAATTATTCCAATTACAATTGGTACAAAACCAAATAACCTTAACTTTTTTCGCCAGATTGACAGCCACAAGCCACCTGCAATCATGAATAATAATGACTGCATACTCCAAGCTGGCGAGTAGATCATATGATCTCCACGATTTGTAATATCATGAGCTACATTATATATAGCTCCAACTCCTTTGCCCATTATTTGCAGTGGAATAGTCTCCAAACCAAATGGCATAAGTATTAAAGCAATTAAACCTGCTGGCATTACAATAAAAGAAGTTAATGGCACTGATAATATATTGGCAAGCAAACTCATTTCATCTGCAACCCGATGAAAGTGAAACAAAGAAAACGGAGCAGTTGCCAATGAAGCAATAATTGTGGTTAAGACTGAGCCAAATAAATATAATGCTATGCGGTGAATGGAGCTACTATTTTGATACCAAACTCGCCAGCGAGGAGATAATGCTTCATAAAAAGCAATCAAAGCCACAACTGCGGCAAATGACATATGAAAGCCAGCACCTAATAAAGCCTCTGGTATTGTGAGCAATATTACACATGCCGCAATTGCCGCTAACCTCAAGGTCATGCCTTCTCTATCTAGCATAACAGCTATTAACACTATACCTGTCATGATAGTAGCTCGCTGAGCCGAGACAGGCATTCCAACCAATAATAAATATGAAATAGTACCAATTAAAGCCATAGCTGCACTGATCTTCTTAATGGAAAAATGCAATGTCATATACTCAGATAGAGCAAGCATTGCACGAATAGAAAAAAACAGAAAACCAGCAACCAGCCCAATATGTAAGCCAGAAATAGCCAGTAAATGTGCAAGCCCTGCTGTTCTAATATCTTCCCATGTAGCTTCAGTAATTTCTTTTCGCTCGCCTGTTAGTAAGGCTTTCACTAAAGAAGATACAATATAATTATCTGGCAATGATTTTGTAATTTTATCACCCGCAATAACACGTTTATCTTCCCAAAACCTATCAAAAGCAGAGGCTGGTTTAGTATTGTTTTCAAGTACTGTAACTTTGCCAATAGCAAAACCTGTACCGCCAATATTTTCAAAGAACATGTAACGCCTAAAATCAAACGCATTTGGCATCACTGGCGATGAAGGGGCATTCAAAATTGATAAAATAGATATACGTTGACCTATTACTGGACTAATCTCGACTGCTTTTTTATATAATTGTACACGTACACGATTTGGCGTTTCTGCTTTACTGATTTTTTCCAATTCTAAATCTGATAAAATTACGCGCCAGCCTTTATTTTCAGGTAGAGCATCAATCTCTGCGATAGTCCCTATAACCATGACAGGACCAGTACGTTTTTCCAGCATAGGAGAGTTAATATTAATTGTGCGAAAACCAGCCGAAGTAAAACCTAACACAATTAAAAACATTGCCAATATAACGCTGTTATATAAAGGAACACGCCTGAGCATTGACAATAAAATTGCTAAAATTATTAAGCAAGTGACACTAGCCCAAAGCGGTGGTTCAAAGCTTAAAGAAAAATATCCGCCGACACCAATAGCAATTAATACTGGCAGCCAAAGAATAAAGCGTTCTTTCTGCTCCAGAAAAACCTCTGCAATATAGTTTAAGAAATATTTTAATTGTGTCATACGCCAATTTATAACGTAAAAAACAAGAAAAAGCTACTTGTTATGCAAGTAAACTAAGTGGGTTTTCTATATAGTTTTTAAATGCTGCAAGCAGTTTTGCACCAACCGCACCATCAATTGCTCTATGGTCAAAAGAAGCTGTACAAGTCATAATCGTTGCTATCGCTAGCTCATTATTTTTAACAATTGCTCTGGGCTCTCCCGCACCAACTGCTAAAATACCTGATTGAGGCGGATTGATTATCGCACTAAAATTCTTAATGCCAAACATACCTAAATTAGATAAAGAGAAAGTGCCACCTTGATATTCTTCTGGTTTTAATTTACCCAACTTGGCACGAGAGGCTAAATCTTTTATTTCATTTGAAATAGCTTTCAAGCTTTTATTATCAGCATCTTTAACAATCGGAGTAATTAAGCCCCCATCAATCGCAACAGCAATGGAAATATCTGCTCTATCATAAATAACGGTAGTATTATCCGTCCATGAAACATTTGCCTCTGGTATTTTCTTTAAAGCAAGGGCAGAAGCTTTAATAATAAAGTCATTTACTGATAACTTATATACGCTATCAGCAGCATCATTAATTTCTTTGCGAACATCAAGTAGCTTATCAAGCTCACAGTCAATGGTTAGATAATAATGTGGCACAGTTTGCTTAGATTCCAACAAACGAGAAGCAACCGTCCGACGCATACCAGAATTTTCCTCTAAGTGATGAGGGATATCCAACATCTTGGCTAAATCCACAGCATCATAGCCCGATGGTTTAGGAGCAGATATTTGCTGGCTTAATACTTG
Organism: Alphaproteobacteria bacterium; assembly: GCA_021775895.1. Classification (GTDB taxonomy): domain Bacteria; phylum Pseudomonadota; class Alphaproteobacteria; order Micavibrionales; family CSBR16-224; genus JAJFGX01. The sequence goes on from JAJFGX010000008.1 coordinate 5,294, forward strand.
CGGATTCTGTACTTGGGTAGATACATTCTCAATATCAGATTTCACAATTCGTCCATGAGGCCCTGTTCCTTGAATAGTTGCAAGATCAATATTTTTTGCTACAGCCAACCTTCTTGCCAAAGGGCTAGCAATTATACGGTTACGATTATTATCATGTTTGATTTTTGTTTCTTGCACTTCTGGTTTTATTTCTGGCTCATCAATTACAATAGGTGCCTTAACCTCAACTTCTGAATTTAAAGCTTTATCAACGGAGCTTTCATCTTCACCTTCTTCCAACAACACTGCAATTACATCATTAACTGGTACATGCTCTGTTCCCTCTACGACCAAAATGCGTGCGATATGTCCATCATCAATAGATTCAATTTCCATCGTTGCTTTATCAGTTTCAATTTCAGCAATTACATCACCAGATTCTACTTTATCACCTTCGGCTTTGTGCCATTTGACAAGTTTCCCCTCTGTCATAGTCGGTGATAATGCTGGCATTAAAATCTTAACTGGCATAGCACACCTTCTTTGCAGCATCTATAATATCTTG
>JAJFGX010000071.1 GCA_021775895.1 Alphaproteobacteria bacterium
CCGAGAAAAGCAATCATATTAATGGAATAGAGAACTTTTGGAACCAAGCCAAACGTCATATGAGAAAATTTAATGGAGTACCAAAAAACAATTTTAATTTATTCTTGAAAGAGTGTGAATGGAGGTTTAATATGGGTTCACCAAAAGAGTTGGTTGAAGACTTGAAAAAGTTACTAAAAGAACTTTATTAGGTGTCAGCCCCATTTTAAAATCAAAAAACACCTTAAAATAAAAACAACAGAGTATGATAGCCTGATAAAAGGTAAAACATTAAACCAGCCTCAAAAATGGAGTGAGCAGTATGTTAACAAATATCGAAATCGCAAAAAAATATTTTGAAGTGTCTAATCAAAGTGATTTTGATGCCATAGGTAAACTATTTACTCATTCCACAACTTATTCTTCTCAAAATACTGGGTTGTATCTCGGTGTGGAGGATATTTTGGCAATGCAAAGAAGTTATCATGGTTCTTTTCAATCTTTGAACTGGAAAATTAATGATATCCAAGAGGTTAAATCAGGAATTATAGAAATTGACTTTAGTTTTAGTGGTGTCACAATTGATGGAGATAAAGTCAGTTATTCTGGTTTAGAATATGTTGTTATTTGTGGCAATTTAATTCAACATATTGAAGTTCGTAATAAAAAATAATAGATGCGACTATCACTAAGTGTTAGAAAATTTGTATGGGATAAAATTGCATTATCAGCGATTTAAGAGAATAGTTCGATTTAGTCTGAGATCATCTTCACATGAACGTGACAATACTTTAGGGCCTTTGTAAATTAATCCAAAGACCCTAAGATACTTTTTATTTTTCATGTTTTATTTCATACGACGGTGTTTTTTAAGAGCTCTTTTTGCGACTTTCTTTTTGACATGTTTTTTTACATTTCGTTTGGTTTTGTGGCGTCCAAGTTTTCCTTTAGATGGTCCATTTTTAAAGTCCCTAACATCTTCACGACGATCCATTCTATTTTCAGTGCGATCCCTAACATCTTCACGGCGATCTCTAACGTCTTCACGACGATCCCTAACATCTTCACGACGATCATGGATATCTTCGATTTTATCCCATTTACCACCATCATGTTTGGCATCAAAAATATCCTCACGTTTATCGCGGATGTCTTCTCTGCGATCAAAATAATCTTCACGACGGTCGGCTCGGTTTTCAGCACGGTCACGAATATCTTCGCGTCGGTCGCGGACATCTTCACGTCGATCACGTACATGTTTGATCACTTCTTGCTTAACTTGTTCTCTCGGGACAAAAACACCCGCAGACCCTGCACCATCTTCTGCAAGTGCTGGACTGGACAAACCTACAAGAATAATCATAGCCATCATTTTAAGTTTTATGTTCTTCATTTTATTTCTCCTTGATTATGTGTTTCTACAAAACTTTATCTTTTATTACTTCTTAATTTTGGATGATGAGTTGGAATCATTACCCTATTCTTTTAGTATACGTGGGAAAATTTCCCATGTCAAGATAAAAATGGGTTTTTTTCCCACAAAGTGAAAAAATCATGTATACTATAAGTATAGGGACGTATAAACTTAGCACTGATTTGAAAGGCAAGATTAAGATAAATGACTGATAGTAAGGATAAAAATATAGCAAGTAGCGGGCCACCTGTTGCTTTTATCAAGGGGTTGAAACGTCTTCTCAAACCCCTGATCCGGGCAATGATTGCCCAGAGATTGACCTATCCTGCTCTCCAAGAACTACTAAAAAGAACCTATGTAGAGGTTGTAAAGGAGGGTTTTCATTCAAATAACAAGCCTCTGACGGCGAGTCGAATCAGCGTGATGACAGGGGTGCACCGCAAAGACGTCAAAAAATTACGTGAAGAAGAGATTTCTGAATTCAAGCCTCCTGAAAATGTTTCAATCGGTGCACGTGCCATTGGCCTCTGGACTGGCTATGCAAGATATCTGGATGCAAACGGCAAACCTCGCCCCTTATCCATCAAAACTGATTTTGAAGAACTAATCGAGGCGATTAGTAAAGATGTACGACCGCGCACGGTCTTGGATGAATGGCTACGTCTAGGTATTGTCGAAACAGATGAAGACGATATGCTGCACTTAAAGACTTCCGCCTTTATTCCTAGAGATGGTTTTGATGAGATTGCTTATTATTACGGCCGGAACCTGCACGACCATATTGCTTCAGCAACCCATAACCTGTTAGGAGAGAGTCCTGCCAGACTAGACCGTTCTGTTTATTACAACAAGCTAACACCAGAATCTGTAAAGATACTCTCCCAACGTTCTGAGGAACTCAGTATGGAAGTTTTACAGACCTTAAGTAAAGAGGCACGTAAATTGGTCGAAAAAGATCGTGGTAAAGACAATGCCTCTCAACGTATGAACTTTGGAGTATATTTTTATGAAGAGGAGGAAGGAGATACATGATATCGCTTCTTAATAAACCATTACACTTTCTTATTCTAATCAGCCTCTGCTTTTTTCTAGCAAGCCTCTCTACATCTTATGCTGAAGATCTCTTTGAAGATGGTGGTATCGGCGGTACGGGTATTATCGCTATGGGAGACCCTGATGAAGACGGTGGTATCGGCGGCACTGGCATTGTAGGCACAATCACGGGTTTTGGTTCAATCTACGTCAACGGCCACCGTATTACCTATGATAACAACCTACTAATTGAAACTAAAGACGGGATCATTGGACCAAAAGATCTGAAACTGGGGCAAGTCATTGCGGTTGAAACGGAAGCTAAGGGCGATATCTTTGTCGCACAAAATGCTAGGCTACAATATGAAGTCGCTGGCCCAATCGGTGCGATTGATGAAACTGGAAATCGTATCGAGGTCATGGGTCAAATTGTTGAACTCTCTGAAAATACGCAATACGGCTCCTTCTCTAAAATCTCTATGAAAACTGGACAGTTTGTCGAAGTTAGTGGATTACGTAGCGATGAAAACACCATTCAGGCTTCTCGATTGGACTTAGGGGGTAACAGCCGAAACATTGCTCTGAGAGGCCGCATCAGTGCGGCTGATGATATGGGCTTTTACATTGGACAGAAACACATTAAGTATGAAGATGTAGAGGGCTTAAGAAATATTGAGGTAGGTAAGAAAGTCGATATTGTTGGTCCATTCAATGGTAGGCGCCTACGCGCCCGTATTGAATCAGACATTCCTTTTGAAGGTCGGATGAAAAATCTCTCTGTCGAAGGTTTCCTACAACGCCATAAACGACGAGCCGGATATCGTCTTGGTAATATGCCCATCGATAAAAATAACATTGCCAGTTTTGCAGAAGGAAGTGTCAACGATCTAACTGCTGGACGACGGGTCTTTATGCGTGGACAAATTGATAAAGAAAGGCAGTTGCGCATTCATGCCATGCATATGAAACCACAAATGCTGCGCAAACAGATCTGGCAACAAAAGTTCCGTAAAAAAGTTAAAAAACGGATTCTTGAAAAACGCCAAGAAGAGGGCAAAAATAGCACTCTCGATAAACGGCAGGAGACCTTCAAACAAAAGGCCTTCAAAAAACGCCAGAAAGCGCTTAAGAAAAAAAGGCAAGAGGTCATCAAACAACGAATAGAGAAAAGGCGTGAAGAAAAGGTTCGAAAACGCCAACGCAAAAGGATAGACCGGCGTTAGGCACTTGCCAGATTGTAAAACTTGCTGTCATGTACTAAGTACGTTTTTCCACCCAGTTTGCGGTAGGTTGAAGACATTTCACATGAACTATCAACGCTGCATTGAAACAAGACAAACATTTAAAAATTTAAGAGATGCTACCATCAATCAGTGGTAAAATATTTGTATGGGGTAAAATTGCACCGTTTATAATTTAAAAGAATAATTTGTTTTAGTTTTACAACACTGGTACTATAATAACACTTCTCATCATAATCGCCATTTCTGTTTTTTATTACTTTTGGGAAGGGCATCACTATAACTCACAACAAATGGAGGCAGCACAATGTACGAAAATATGCCTGAAGCTCTTATTATCAGTATTGTTTTAGTGCTATTTACCACTGCTATCTTTTATGAGATTTTAGGTGTTGTGTTGCGGGTTGTTGCTAAACATGATTTACGTGGGCGTCTTCTTATGTTCTTTCTAGTGGTCTCCATCTTCTCGGCACACACTATAGCCATATGGATTTATGGCGCGGTTTATTGGGTGATGGTGCATACGTTTGGGGTAGAGCCTTTGAGCGGCATAGCTCATGATAATTTCTTCGGCTATATTTATTTTTCAGCCGCCACTTATTCATCACTTGGTATCGGTGATGTTTTCCCGCACGGTGTGATGCAATTTATCACTGGTGTTCAGGTTTTGAATGGTTTGGTTCTTATTGGCTGGTCTGTCATGGTGACTTACTTTTCCGTGCAAAAACTGTGGGATATACATTTACCATCAGTTATATCAAAGGATAAAAACAGTGAATAGCCTTATGAATGATTTTGGAATTATACGCAACGGGCATCAATTAAATCTTTGCATCACTGTCTGATTGAATATAATGTGAGAGAAGACAAGGCCTCTTTAGTGGCCTAAATACAAAAGACCGGCGTAAATACGCCTGAAAAGGACTATCAGCATGCTACTAACTAGCTTTTGTTTCTTTCTGGCTACCTTCATTGTAATCGGTGCGCTGGCGATTTTTCACCATAAAAAAAATAGCATCGACTATCTTATAGCAAGCCATAGTATAAAGCCATGGCTTGCCGCATTATCTGCCGTGGCTACAACAAATAGTGGTTATATGTTCGTCGGCCAAATCGGTTTCACTTACCTTTATGGTCTGCATTCAATCTGGTTGATGATTGGCTTTGTTTTTGGTGATTTTATTAGCTCCTTTTTTGTTCACCGTAAGTTACGCACGAATTCGGAAAAGCACGGTGCTAAAAGCTTTGCAAGTGCACTAGGCTCGTGGTATGGAGTAGATTATAAATATCTGCGCATGATTGCTGGAATTACTACGATCCTGTTTCTGGGAGTCTATGCTACCGCACAATTAAACGCAGGTAGTAAGGCACTACACGTTATTTTTGGCTGGGACTATGCAGCAGGTGCAATCATTGGTGCCGTAATTGTTTTAATTTATTGTTTTGCCGGTGGCATCAGGGCATCTATCTGGACCGATGCCGCACAATCAATTGTGATGTTCATTGCAATGTTTCTTATGCTCTATGTTGCAATTGATCAAATAGGCGGGATATCGTCCACTCTAGATGGATTGAATAGGGTATCTCCCGATTATATGAACCTATTTCCACCTGCCAATGATAGCCTATTGGCATTGCCATTTGGCGCTGCCATAAGCCTGTTCTTATTTGTGCTAGGTTGGTTTTTCGGCGGTATAGGCGTTGTAGGGCAGCCTCATATTATGGTGCGCTTTATGACGATGGATAACCCCTCGCATATGAAACAGGCACGAATTTACTACTATGGTTTTTATACAGCCTTCTATGCCCTTACGATTATGGTCGCATTATGTGCCCGCCTGCTTCTTCCTGAAACGGAAGGGTTTGATGCGGAGCTTGCATTACCAACTCTAGCAGGCGAATTATTACCAGATGTTCTAGTCGGGCTTATTCTGGCAGGTCTTTTTGCTGCAACAATGTCTACGGCAGATTCACAGATACTATGTTGCTCCGCCGCTATTACAAATGATATAATTCCCAACAAACTATCTAGTTATACCGCCAATAAAATTGCAACCCTATCCGTTACTTTGATTGCTTTGGCCATCGCACTGGTAGGCCCTAGTAGCGTGTTCTCTTTGGTTCTAATTGCTTGGTCTGCGCTTGCAAGTTGTTTTGCTCCCATTCTCATCGTTATGGCTCTCAAACAAAATGTGCCGGAAAGACTTGCGATTGCAATGGTACTTGGTGGTTTGTCGGCCATGTTGGTCTGGCGTTTCACTGGTCTAAATAGTATTGTCTATGAGGCAGCGATAGGTATTCTAGCTGGCTTTACCATTTTTGGAATCGGCAAAATTAAACTTAATAAGGTCTTGTCAGGTTAAAGTCATGCTTCTGAATTTTAATCATGCTGTAACCAAGTATGATCAAAATAAATCCTTGATTTAAGAGAATAGTTCTACTCAGCTTGATAATATCTTTTTTATCTAAAGCTTTATACTTGAGATTTAAGCTATAATATTATATACAGTTGCTTATGACACATATGATAGAAATAGAAACATGGAAAGTTGCAGCACTTTATCGCTTTGTTGAGATTGCGGCTCCTGATGAGATGCAAAAAATTATTAAAGAGATATGTCTTAATAATGAAATTTGTGGAACGCTCTTAATTGCGACAGAGGGCATTAATGGGACGATAGCAGGAACTCCTGAAGGTATCGCAAATACTATTGATTTCTTGGATAAACAATTAGAAATTAATAAAGGTGAAGTAAAATATTCAGATTCTAAACGTAAACCGTTTAATCGCATAAAGGTTCGTCTTAAAAAAGAAATTGTAACCATGCGACAACCTCAAGTTGACCCAACTAAAAAAGTAGGGACATATGTTGAGGCAAAAAACTGGAATGCATTAATTAATGACCCTGATGTTATTATGCTTGATACTCGTAATAGCTATGAAACAGCTATCGGCAAATTCAAAGGAGCAATAGATCCAAACACTAAAATATTTACCGAGTTTGCTGACTATGTTGAGGTAAAACTTGACCCATCTAAAAATAAAAAAGTAGCAATGTACTGCACTGGTGGTATTAGATGTGAGAAAGCCTCTAGCTATATGCTGTCTCAAGGGTTCGAAGAAGTGTACCACCTTAAGGGTGGAATTCTACAATACCTAGAAGATATTCCAAAAGAAGAAAGTTTATGGGAGGGTAGTTGTTTCCTATTCGACCGCCGTGTGGGAGTAGAACATGGGCTTAAAGAAAGCCCACACCTTCTTTGTTATGGCTGTCGTCATCCATTAGAGCCATCGGATTTAGAATTACCGTCTTATGAGAAAGGTGTATCTTGTAAACATTGCATTGATAGTCTAACTTCTGAAAGGAAAGATGCTTTTCGCATGCGTCATCAACAATTTCAAAAGCTCAATGAGCAGCAATAATAGGCAGAATGAACCTTCCAGTACTTTACTCATTTCGACGATGTCCTTATGCCATTAGAGCTCGTTTAGCACTACATTATACAAATATTAAAGTTGAGCATAGGGAAGTTTCACTAAAAAACAAACCATCTGAAATGTTATCTGCCTCTCCCAAAGGCACTGTGCCAGTTTTAATACTCCAAAACGGTGATGTGATTGATGAAAGCTTAGATATCATGTTATGGGCATTAAACCAATATAATGCTCAAAACTGGGGAACTAACATCAAGAATGATCTTATAATCCACAATGATACTATTTTTAAGAATGCTCTTGATAAATATAAGTATCCAAATCGATATCCAGGTGATGATCGTTCAATGGCTTTAGACACTTGTTTAGAATTCTTAGAAACACTTGAGTTGACAAAAGAACGTGAAATACTCACAGATATGGCAATACTGCCATTTATTCGGCAATTCTCAAAAGTTGACCCTGAAATGTTTCAAGCTCTTAATATTCCTCATACTCATAAATGGCTTGAAACACATCTTAATAGTGATTTATTTCAAGCTGTAATGGAAAAATTGTGTTCTTAAAATTTTTACCATGATAATATCTGGTATGGCTAAAATAAATCACTTAATTACTAACATTAGCTTGAAAAATACACATATTTAAGAAACTGCAAAATATGACATTAACCAAGTGATAAGAAATTTATATGGGGTAGGGATGTCACTGAAAAAAAACTTTAATAGAAAGGCTCATTTTGGTCGAATATAGCCATTAAATATGCTAAAGACCAAAATATAGGGTAAATTAATATGAACAAAGAATCTTCTCCTATGGGTATCTTCGAACGCTATCTTTCACTTTGGGTTAGCTTGTGTATTGCCACCGGCGTTGGGTTGGGGCTGGTTATTCCAGAAGTCTTTCAGACGATTGCTACCATAGAATATGCCAGCGTTAATCTAGTCGTTGCCGTTTTTATATGGGTGATGATTTACCCAATGATGGTCAATGTGAATTTTACTTCGCTAAAGGACGTGGGCAAAAAGCCCAAAGGCTTATGTATTACGCTGGTTGTTAACTGGCTAATTAAGCCCTTTACCATGGCAGCACTAGGAATTTTGTTTTTTGAACATATCTTTGCTGGTCTAGTAGACCCCGCCGATGCTAAGGAATATATCGCAGGAATGATTTTACTAGGCGTGGCACCTTGCACAGCGATGGTGTTTGTATGGAGCCAGCTTGTACGTGGTGATGCCAATTACACCCTGGTGCAGGTGTCGATCAATGATATCATTATGATTTTCGTTTTCGCACCGCTGGTAGCGTTGTTGTTGGGCGTGACTGATATTGTTGTGCCGTGGGAAACTTTATTGCTTTCTGTGGTTTTGTATGTGTTAATCCCATTGACTGCTGGTTATATCACTCGTAAGAAGTTGGATGATTCCGGTAATCATGCGCGTATCGGCAAATTCACGGCACAGATCAAACCATTTTCGATTATGGGATTGTTGGCCACCGTTGTGTTACTGTTCGGATTTCAGGCTGGAACAATCATTGAAAAGCCTTTAGTCATCGGCCTGATTGCGGTTCCATTAATTATCCAAAGCTACGGGATTTTTGCTATTGCTTATGGCTGGTGCTATCTCTGGCGTGTACCATTTAGCACTTCAGCTCCGGCTGCGTTGATTGGTACATCTAATTTCTTTGAGCTTGCTGTGGCTGTAGCCATAAGTTTGTTTGGTTTGCACTCCGGCGCAGCATTGGCAACGGTGGTGGGTGTATTGGTTGAAGTCCCTGTGATGTTGTCACTTGTTGCTTTTGCCAATGGGACTAGGAGACACTTTAATAATTAGGTCTTAATGTAAAGACTTATATTTGAGGTTGATGCCAGACTTTATAGTCATCGTTGTACTTATTAACTATTAAAAAAATACGAACTCAAAATAAAAAATAAAATATATTGCTCTATAACCTAAATATAATATATTAATACTCATAATTTTAAATTATTAGAATAGAAGAGAATGTTTCAATTTCGTTTGCCTGCCTTAATTATATGTATTGTTGCTTATTTTACTTTCTTTACAGATGCTGTATCTGCGGAAGTAATAACTATAAAATCCTCACACTCTCATCATAGAAATCTACAATTTGAGGAATTTCGTGGACTACCAAGACTTGGTTATCAAGATACATCTGGTTTATCACGTCTTAATGAACAAAACATTATTCGCCAAGGCAGAATAAATAAAAACAAAGCGTTGGCAGATAAAGTAGGAAAAAGGCTTGAGAAGCACAATTATTCAATAGCTCTGCTAGCACGATTAGCATTTATAAACCAACACCCAGAATGTTTTAAAAATATGGATGGTTATGAAGTTCGTACCGAAAACTGTGAAGGTCTTGTGATTGAACACTCCCAGCAGAAAAATTTTTGGAACAAGTATATTGAGACTATGGCGCTATCTTTGACACCAGCACAACATATAAAAGCTTTTTGTTTTAATGGAACATTATGTTTTAGGACACAAGTTAACAGAATCACTAAGTCAGATGCAAATGGCAGAAGTGTAGAGCTTAATGAATTTGAAAGGCGTGATTTTGTAAGTGGATTAATAAAGGGCTATTACTATGATTTTGAAAAGTGTTTGAAAAATATATCCTTTCATAAAGATGCTTATATGGTGAGTGTGGTTAGGCTTGGTGATTATGATTTTGATCAAAATAAATTTCACTTTAAGATGAGCTTACCAGTTAGCTTAAAGTCACAAAATAATTTAGGTGTTAGTTTTAACAATACATTAAATTCAAGAAACTTATCAGTAACAGGAACTTACACTCCAACCCTTGGTTTTGAAAAGAAAATAACTCATATACCTTCCGAAAGGATAAGAAGTCTGAACATTGATTTACCAATGGATGCATCTAAAGCACGCAAAATTGTACAAAATAATAATTTAGCAGGACAAGTGTATGCTGTTACTCGTGTCGTATTTTTAGATAAAAAAGTAGATAAGACTTATCAACTATTTGATAAAATGTCTAATCCAGATTATTTATATCATTTTGCTGAAAATAAAGTGGAGTTATTCAAAGACCAAGCTTTAACTCAGAAAATTGCTGAAATACCGCTTGTGCAATATTCAGAAAGCAAGGCTATTGAAAAGAATCATGCAGATAAATATATATTTAATAAAAATAGCAGGTTTCTTGACTACCTTACGTTTTCTCTTTTTCGATATAAAAAAGGTGATTTACTATCGGAAGATATAGATAAAGTGGCATATGGTATTCAGATGCTAGAAAAAAAGTTCTGGATTGAACACAAAGAACGTATGGGGTTAGTAAATAAGCTTGTAGAATCAGGAGGATCAAAAGAGGCTCAAGAACGGTACAAAAATAATAAGAAACGTGCCCTTGATAGGGCAAAAATCTCTAATTTTAGTTGGCAAGATATAGGCAAATTATCGACAGAGCAGAAACAAGCTTTTTATAATTATATGCTTGGGTTTGATTTTGTTCAAAATAATGAAATTGTATGGCCAGATATTTTACCATCTGTACCTTGGGGGATGAACTTGGCGACAGTATTTAGAAAGGGCTATTTCTCTGATAAAAAAGAAGATATGAATGTGCCTGCGGATAATAATACTAAGGTTCAATTACAAAAGTTTTTACACGATATTGCTAATTCACAAACGTTGAATGATCTTGTTTTACTCCATAAAGTTAAGAATATATCGTATAATAAAGAAAGTAAAATGCTTGTAATAAATCAAAAAAGTTGGCCATTTCAAGAAGAAAGTCATATTGAGTTTACCAATGGTAAAGAAAAACAATACAAAGGTAGAATAGAACCGCTAGTAAGCCCTAAAGCAAAGAATAGAGCAATATATCGCCTAAGATCAAGCGATGGCAATATTGGGGAATATACTCCTAACTTACAATACAGATACTGCAATAATAACCAGAACACAAAATCAAAAGACTGTAGAACAGCGCCAAGTACTTTTTCACAATTGACTGTTAACAAAGCATACTTGGCTCTTGATAGAGAAATTTCTTTAAAACAAATTCCAATGTCAGTTAAAGATGGAACAAAGCTTGTAGATAACAGTTACTATAACGACTTGAAACTTGTAGTAGAGTTAATTAATCCTAATATGGATGTTATTCAATTTAATTATAAAGAAGCTAAAACACATAAAAACCTTAAAGGGGAGTCGCAGACTCTTTTTGCCAATGTAAAACGTGTCCTTCTACTCGCTCCTGATGATAGTATCTTGTGGTCTGAGGATGGGATAAATTTATCAAAACCAACTCAAAAGAAAATTTCATTGGCCAGAGAACCTAAAAAAGAGCCCTTACCTAATATATCTGCTAAAACCCAAAAGAATACTACGCAACAGAAAAATGAGGCACTTGAACTTAAAAAGCAAAATAAACAATGCCTTAATAAGTATAAGCAAGAAACTAAGTTGTTTGAAAAATGTAAAGAGTTACGTGCAAATCTTGTAAAAGCGAAAGCTGAGTTGAAACAGGAAGAAGAAAAAAAGTGTAAATCTACAATAAGTGATAGGGCTAAGCTACTTTGTAAAATTACAAATGAGACACCATTAAATAAAATGTCAGAAGTTATGAGTGCTTGTATTGAAGCATCATGTGGCACAAACCCTGCAACTGTTGGAGAAGTTGCGGAATTTCAAAAGTGCATAAAAAGCACCTCAGAAAATATGAAAAGACAGATGAGTGAAATGATGGGGCTGCATGTTGGAAAAAAGAAAATAAGCTCTGATAATGGGTACCAACCTCCTAACATTTGTAAAGTAAAACGCTTTGAAGTTAAAAGCTATCAATCAAAAATGGAAACTAATAAATGTAATCTGTATATTGAAAGCCCAAAGCAAAGCAATTGTAACGTAATATCTAATAATTAGATTTCTAAATACATTGAAATAGCAAACATAGCTGTTGTCAATAAGATATTTCCATGTGGAGTAGACTATTAGTTTTGTCAGGTTAAATTATATTTTTTCTAAAAAATAAAAAAGAAGAGGTGCCACTACCACCAAGAGCTAGGAAATTTGTACAGGGTAAAATTTCAACATAAGCGATTTAAGAGAACTGTTCGATTTAGTCTGACATCATCGTTGATAGCTCGCAAACAATTTTTTTATGGGTTTAAAATATTTTATTATTAGGAAATATAAAAAAAGATTGCTTTTTATTAATAAGGCGTTAGATTACCAAACTTAATCAAGAATCTTTAATATCTACTGAGAAATATATTGTTATGCCACCTTTGCCATCTTCATTGTTAAATATTAAGCGAGACTGGCTTGGTAATATCCGTAATGATATACTTGCTGGTATTGTTGTTGCTCTTGCATTGATTCCTGAAGCGATTGCTTTTTCAATTATTGCAGGAGTCGATCCAAAAGTTGGTCTATACGCATCATTTTGCATTGCTATTATTATTACATTTGTTGGCGGTCGTTCTGGTATGATTTCCGCTGCAACAGGGGCAATGGCATTAGTAATGGTTACCTTGGTAAAAGAACATGGGCTTGAATACTTGTTTGCTGCAACTATTTTAACAGGTATATTACAAATTATTGCGGGATATTTTCAGCTCGGTTCTTTAATACGTTTTGTTTCTAAATCCGTGGTTACGGGGTTTGTAAATGCCCTAGCTATCCTTATTTTCATGGCTCAACTTCCAGAGTTTAATCAGGCAGGAATCCAGATGTACGGTATGGTTGCTCTTGGTCTTGCTATTATTTATATTCTGCCACGCTTTACAAAAGCAATACCATCACCGTTAATTTGTATCATTGTTATAACTATATTGAGTGTTGTTATTAATATGGATTTACGTACGGTTGGTGATATGGGAGAGCTGCCATCAACTTTGCCAATATTCTTATTCCCAGATGTTCCACTTAATTTGGAAACATTGATGATTATTTTCCCCTATGCTGTAACTCTTGCTGCTGTAGGACTATTAGAATCATTGATGACTGCAACAATTGTTGATGATCTAACAGATACAAAAAGCAATAAAAATAAAGAGTGCAGAGGTCAAGGCATTGCAAATATTGTCTCTGGTTTCTTTGGTGGCATGGCTGGCTGTGCGATGATTGGGCAATCTGTAATTAATATTAAATCTGGTGGGCGTGGTCGCTTATCTACTCTTACTGCGGGGTTGTTTTTATTGTTCTTGCTTATGGTTGCCGAAGAATGGCTTAAACAAATCCCTATGGCGGCTCTTGTTGCTGTGATGATTATGGTATCTATTGGGACATTTAGCTGGTCATCTATAAAAAACATACGAACACACCCAAAAAGTTCAACTCTTGTAATGTTAACAACCGTCATAATTGTTGTGATAACTCATAATTTAGCATTAGGTGTTTTTGTTGGTGTGTTAATGAGCGCTCTTTTCTTTGCACGCAAGGTATCGCAACTATTAGTCGTAAAACCATCACTCTCCGAAGATAAAAATACTTGTACTTATAAAGTTTATGGGCAAATATTTTTTGCTTCTGCAAGTACGTTTCCTGACTTTTTCAATTTCAAAGATGTTGTTGAAAATGTTACCATAGATGTTACTAATGCTCATTTTTGGGATTTATCTTCGGTTGATGCTCTTGATAAAGTCGTATTAAAGTTTCGTTCTGAAGGAACAACTGTTAATCTTATTGGAATGAATAAAGCAAGTGCAACTATTGTTGATAAGCTTGCAGTACATGACAAACCGAACGCTCTTAATCTTATGCCTAAACATTAAAAGGATGTTACCAAATGAATAAATTATTAGTCTGTATCGATGGATCATCTTATGCTGACAATCTTTGTAGTTACGCTGCTTGGGCTGCAAAACGCATGAATGTGGATATTAATCTTTTACACGTTCTCAGGCGTCATTCTGATTATCAAGCATCATCTAATGATCATACAGGAACAATAGGGGTTGGTTCTAGGACAAAGCTACTTGAGGCACTAACAGAAGTAGATGAAGAACGTGGTCGTCTTGATCAAAAAAAAGGTAAAATTATTCTTGAGCATGGGGAGGAAACCTTAAAAGATTCTGGCATTGAGAATGTTAATATTATTCACAAACGCGGTGCCCTTGTTGAGATTATTCGGGGGCTGGAAAGTGATGCTGAGATAATTTTTATGGGTAAACGTGGTGAACATGCTGATGTTGTATCAGAGTTTCTTGGTGCTAATTTAGAAAAGGTTGCAAGAAGCATTGCGAAACCGCTTTTTGTCGTGTCATCTATCGTGCGACCTATTGAACGATTTTTAATCGCTTATGATGGCAAAGAAAGTTCTTCTAAAGCAATTGATTACATTACAAAGAATCCTCTTTTACTAAAAGGGCTAGAGTGTCATTTATTTGCCTCACAAAGTATCAAAGCAAGTATTGATATATCTCACGCTAAACAAGAACTAGAAGCTGCTGGCTTTAAGGTTGTTTTTAAGGCAGGTGATGCTTTAAATATTAACGAAGGAATTGCATCATATGTAGTTGATAATGAAATTGATCTTCTGGTAATGGGAGCATATAGTCATTCACGCATGCGTAACTTGCTACTTGGTAGCACAACTACAGCACTAATAAAAACGTGCAAGATTCCTTTGTTACTATTTTAACATTAAGCTAATCTGAGAAGACCGTTGAGGTAAACCATGTTTTTTTTAAATATCTTTCATGTTAAATGGCACATTGATATTATCATTATAGAAATTTGTTTCTATCTACTCCACTTTACTTAACCATTTCAACCAGTGGCAAAAGACTTGTATGGAATAAAATTGCATTATTAGCAATTTAAGAGAATAGTTCGATTTAGTCTGACATCACTGAAGAAACTACCTATTTGAATTTATACTCTCTACAAATTTGTTGAATATCTGTTTCGGATAGAGGCTCTTGCGTCAACCCACATTGGAATCCCCCTTTTTCAAGGATTTTATTAAAATAGCATGACTTACATTGCCCAAAGCCCTTTAAATCATTTTGTTCCTGCCACTTATATAGTATTGTTTTAATATTCC
Source organism: Alphaproteobacteria bacterium (assembly GCA_021775895.1). Taxonomy (GTDB): domain Bacteria; phylum Pseudomonadota; class Alphaproteobacteria; order Micavibrionales; family CSBR16-224; genus JAJFGX01. The sequence goes on from JAJFGX010000071.1 coordinate 15,149, forward strand.
CTACAATATCACCCACTTCAGATAAATCAGGTGTTGAGCTTTCATTCATACGCTTTATACATTCTTTACCGTCTTTAGTTAAAAAAATTTGATATGATCTTTTATCATTAGAGTTAGGTTCACGTTTTATATGTCCTACTTTCTCAATGAATTTTAAACTTTGTGATATGCTGCTTTTAGTCTGTCCCAAGTATTCACTTATCCCCTGTGCGGTGTTTGAATACTTATTACATATTGAAAGATATTGCAAAATTTCTAAGTGAACCAGCTGAACTCCTTCAATTGCAGCAGATTTTCTTATTTGACTCTTGTGAAGGGCTGACAAACGCTCCAGCCATATAATTATATCATCATTCATTTTTATATAGTATCGCATCTAAACTAACTTGACAATGATTAAAGATATGTTATATTGTGAATATAGTTTAGATACTAAACTATATTACTTTAACTTAAATACATGAAAAGGAGAAAATCATGTCGAATCTACCCCTACAAAACCCTGAGAATACATCAGGTGATCACAAAGCATTATTTGATCAAATTAATGGTGCTTTTGGTGTTATACCTAATATGTTTAAAACAATAGGTAATTCTTCAGCCGCACTTGAAAGCATGTGGACATCATTCGGTGCGCTTAGCAAAGGTATGCTTGGTGCCCAACTTGGTGAACAAATAGCCGTCTTGGTTGCAGACATTAACCGTTGCGAATATTGCTTAGCTGCGCATATGATGCTTGGGCAAAATGCTGGTGTAAGTGCCGAAGATATGGCTGCCGCACAAGCGGGAAATTCTTCTGACCCTAAAACACAAGCTGCTTTAGATTTTTCAACGAAATTGGTTAAAAATCGTGCTAACATCACAAAAGCTGATGTTGATGCTGTCCGTGATGCTGGTTTTAGTGATGCAGAAATTGCCGAAATCCTTGCACATGTTGCACTGAATATATTCACTAATTATACGAATGTAGCATTTGATGTTGAGCTAGATTTTCCAAAAGTTGATCTACGTCAGGCTGCTTAATATAAACCACAGAGAGGGTGCTATAAAACACCCTCTCATTTTTACTGAATAGGAGATATAGCAATGCAAATAGATGTTTATGATTCATATGCTCAATCAAGGAAAGGCCATATTATGCACTTCGATGTATTCGTTGAAAAAGGAACATCAAAAGATAAAGCTTTTGAATATGGTTGCCTCTGGCTAAAAGAAATTGATGAAAACGTTGATGGATTTGAGCAGTCACGATGCAATTACTGCCATACAGAGCTGTCTAATCCAGATGTAAACGACTTAATTCATAAGAACGGTTACTATATTCTACAAATGGAAGGGTGTCCAAAACCTATTAACTCAAAGTGAAAGGAAAGAAACTATGAAATTTAAAAATAAAATACTAACTATGGGAGCAACCTTGCTACTTTCGATTTCGTTTAGTGGACACACCTATGCGGAAGCAAGGCTAGGAGAAATTAAGGCTGAAGCTGGAAATGCTAAAATGGCTAACTTTGATATTGTTAATGCCAAAGTCACTGCAAGTGATAACTGGCTAACATTTCAGATGAATGTTAGTGGCAAAGCTGGAAAAACAACGCCAACGCCAACAGGTAAGCTTGAAGGCAGTGACGTTTTTTCCTATGTATGGCCCACCAAAATTGATAGTTCACAAGTTGGTTTTGATAAAGAGCAAGGCATACTTGCCATGGCTATTACCTCGCACCCTGACTTTGATGATACCCCACTCTTTGATGAAAATGGAGATGGTGATCTTGGCAATGATGGAACAGTTTGGCATTCACACTGGGTTGTGCTTGTACCTGACAATGCTTGCGGAGATGGCGCTCTAAAAGTTAAAGATATCCCAAAAGGGGTTAACCCAAAACTTCCAGCTACATGGCCAGGATTGCCAATTCTAATCGATAGTCCGGGATATTCACCTGTGATTGATGGTCAGAAGGTTCAAGTTCGCGTTCCATTCAGAAACGCAAAAGAGCTAAAAAATGTTGCCTTTGATGCTGTCACATCAGGTCTTCGTGTAAATGAAAGTGCGCATGCACCGCTTCTTTGTATTGTTGACGTATTTGATGTTGCCTCTGGTGACCTTTCTCTTCCAGGTAAAGTAAAATAACTATGCCCAACAAGGCCTGTCTGAATTTATTTATGGGCAGGCCATATGTGGGTTTTTCATTTAGCTTACAGCAATCAAGCGATAACGATATACAACGCTATGAAAAAATAGATTTAAACTATGCTTCATTTGTAGAAATAAGCCGTCCATCTTTATCAGCAATGCGTACTTCGTCACGGGGAGTGAGAGCATTACTGGGCCAACGAGCCTCCAGTAAACGATCTTTTTTTAAGCGTGCTATAGAAACACTATTAGATTGATTGCCGCCAATAATTTGATAACATGTATCATCTTCAGCCCAATAAAAGCCTACATGACCTTGCCAGCCATCGGGTTCTCCACGCCAAAAAACCATAATTGACCCTAGTTGTGGTATGTCACACTCTTCACCGAATTTACGCCAATTTCTAGCACCAAGAGGATTAGTTGGTAATGGTTCTTCTGATAATTGAGATCCAATACAATGAGCAGTAAATAACCCACACCACGGAGTTTCATCATCAGAATAATCAATACGAAGAGCTTTACCCCAGCCAATAATAGCCTCATTCGATCCGGCACCCGGATCTTCTTGAGTGCCAATAAGTTGATATGCTTCAGCAAGCCAAGGCATATATAGTGGTACTGCCTTATCTGTATGTGGTACATCTTTAGCAAATAAAGCTGACAAAGTTATAGGGCCAACAATACCATCTATTACAAGACTATTATCTTTTTGGAATTCTTTAATAGCAGCAATAGTTTTACGCCCCATAATGTTGTCAACGGGGCCTGGATTATAACCTTTTTCTTTTAAAGCAAGCTGGATATCTTCAACAGATGCCATATTTTCCTCCTATATTAAAATAAGCTTCCTGTGCGGGATACTATAAGTTTGTCTTGTGGGTTATCAATATTATGCTGTTTTATAAGAGTATTCATCTCCGCAAAACCTACATTCTTCTTTTTTGCTAAAGGAGTTTTTGTTGCAGTTAATGTTGCACTCCTGACAGCGTCATAACTTGGTTTTTTTACAGAGAATGGTGATTTAGATGTGGTATCTATTCTTGTTACTTGTAGTAGTTTTCCAACGTTTATAGAGGATAAAATCTGGGGTGTTCTTTTGGTTAGACGCTTTAAGTTAAGCTCCTTATCAATATATATCTCCTCAAAATCAACAGTTAATTCTGCCTGTAGCCCCTGTTTTGTAGTGTTTTGTGTGATAGAAACACCGCTTTCCATCTCTTCAAAAGATGGAGCAGTTATTTTCTCATTATTTGTCATGTTAAAGAAGTTAGCAGAGGCAAACCATTCTGTGATGTAATCATCATTTTTGACATTTATTTCTGTATCTCCTGTTTTCAGCTTGGAAATTGATATTTTTTTATTACCATCAATTTTTGCACCGCCAAATGTTTCTAATGTTGTATTTAGAGGAGCAATTCTTTGTGATACAGTTAAACTACCTCCGGCATAATAACGTATATCTTCATCTGTTTTCTGTTCACGGAAATTTATAAAACGTGCACAATTATCATCTTCTGAAATTGCCCAGTTATCTTTTTCTGTGAAAGCAGCAGTGATAAGTTCAGTAACGTTATAATGCTCTGCAACATTTTCTTTTTTATTGCCTGCGGTAATAGACAGATTTATTTTCTTTTTTATTTTTAGAATCTCAAATGTAGCCTTACCATAGATTTCCCATGGTGCTGGCCCTATAATATCTGCCGTAACATCAACTCCCATTAATGTTACACTTCCCGCTCTGACTGAAACTCCAAATCCTGTATGGAATTGGAAACCAAATGGTACATATTGAATTAAGGCGTCCATCTCCAAATAACCCTCAGCAGTAAAACCTGAGAATTTTGCCCAAACATCTACACGCCCGCCAAATTGCAATGTATTAGAGGTAAAAGCAAGATAGCAAGATACATCTACACTGGCATTCTTACCAACTGGAAGAGATGCTTTCATACGTCTTAATTGGGGGAATTCTGCTGGAGGCTTGAACTTTGGATTAAAACCTCCAACTGATAAAAGCATTGTTGGGTTGCTAATTAGACTGGCACGCATAGCCATATCACCAGATAGTGTCAGGATATGCATGATATGGGAGTCACGCAATACAGCATCAAGAGCAAATGTTCCTGCCGATAAATCAGCTATGCCGAATACATCCATATGTAGCTCAACAATTGTAACTTCAGGGGTTGGCAACATGGCAGCAACTTGTCCGATAAGAGCGATACGAACAGGGTCTGGCAGTTCAACCATTACACCAAGATCAACTGTGATAAGTGAAGGTGTTCCCCAACCAATTTTCATCATTGCGCCAAAAATAAATTGCCCCTGTACTGATGGGAAAACGGCAGAAATATCACTAATAATTTTTGGTGCATTCGCAACAGGGTCTTCGGGAAACATGATTGAATCCATAGCACCGGTTAGTAAACGTTCACGAAGGGCATCATCATCTAAAGCTCGATGTAAACCGACTAGCCCGCCAACACCATTTAATGTGAAACCAAAGCCTAGTTGTATTGGTGGAAATTCACTGAATATACTAAGGAATAGTGACCAACCATCTGATCCATCTGGCATTTTAGTGTTTAAAATACCAATAGCTGACAGACCTAAATTAACAAATCCAACCTCAGCTATACCAGCATATTGAAATTTACTCTCATCATGTGATAAATATCCGCCACCTTTGACAATACCGCCGTCAATAGCAAGCCCCAATCCTATTGGTGGTTTTAAGCCAAGTTTTAAGTCCAAATTACCAAGCAATCCGCTTTTTGTACTATCTTCCACAGGCACTAATTCTGCCCGCATACCAATATCTTCAACGACAAAACTTATAACAGATACATCTAGTCCACCTGTTACTGCAATTTCTAATATAGCCCCATCTGTTCCTGCTCCAGCCATAATGCGGATATGAGATAGGGTAATTGGCCCAAGGTCTTTGTTAACTGGGATAATCACCTCAAAACCTGCACCACCTTCAAATTGCAAACCATTTTCTAGCGACCATATCAGCCCTGCATCGGCTGTTACAGCCAGTTCATTATCTCCCAAAATTTCACGGATAAAACTATCACCGTCTTTAGGGGTTAAATAGAGTTTTAACCCTTGTTCTGCACCGCCGCCAGTACGTATGCCAAATGATAAATCAGGAGAGCCATCTGCTATAGATGCTAAACCAATTTCACTGGACAGGCTTGATAGTTCCAGTCTAATTCCATCTGGGTTACCGAATAATATCCAAGGCTCTTCAGGCTCCCCAACAAATTTTAGAGTAATATCATCATCCGGTTTTGTTGTTTCAAAAGTAATAGCATCATGCTGAATATTAATGCCAACCGCTTGACGAAGAATATCAATTGTATCGGAATAATCCATTGTCCAGTCTTTGGATAGCGCAATTTCTTCTGGTGCCTCTCCAGCAAGTCTGGTATTTAAAAATAATCCATATTCCTTATCTTCAGTTGCATGAGGAACAGGGGCAAGAGACATTATTGGTTTAAAATTACGAATTGATTGTGCAAATTTATCTGGTAATAAGTTTGTATTAATTTCTTTTATATCGCTACTACCACCAGTTTCTGAGTAAAAATCATTTGCAATAACCTCGGATAAAGAGCTGTACTCTGTGTTTAGAGAAAGGCTATTCAGTAGACGCCATAGCTTGAACATAAACATATTCTGATCAAACTCTTGTCCCCACTTATAGTAATCAACAACAGTTTTATGAGGGTTTTTTAAAAACGCACTAAACTGGTTCCAGTCAAATTCACGTAAAGGGTCTTCTTGGTCTTCACGAGGTGTTTCTAAAACCGCACCAACGAAATGTAAAGACTCATAAATGAATTCATAATTAATATATAGCCAGCGCATTAATAGGTAATTTGGTAGTTTTAGTGCAAATTCTTTCCACCAGTCTTTCTCATTCATTGGGGAGGGAAGGGCAGTTATATTACTTCCAGAAATACTTTGTAGGCTGCTAATAATGCCGTGCAAGTCTTCTGCGAGTAAGATAACCTGCTCGGTAGCTCTACCTGCTGTAATGTTTTCATTTTCTGTATCTTCATAGACCTCTATGAGGCTCTCAATAATATCTTTTATATCAAGAACAGATTCTATCACTTGATATTGGTCATCATTTAAGGTGATTTTCCACCCAACATCTTTAACAAAAGTTATAAAATGCTCTTTGCTTTCCGTTGCAACAACGAGAGGAGAGAAATATTCAATAATAATGCGAAGAATAGGTATCTGCATAAATTTGCTCCTTTAGTTTGTTCCACCTAGAAATGTTTCTGCATCACGGGCAGAATGACCAAGAAAATCAATATCTACCTGCAAGGGGTTTTCTGGGTTGCAGTTAAATCTATTTCTGAAATGCATACGTATTTTTTGTTCTACAGCTTTTAAATTATCTGCGGCATCATCTGCTTTCAAAATATCCAGAATTTCATAAAACTCATCACCAAAATCTAGTTGATCTGCAGGAAGGTGCAAATCGAATTTATCTGTAAGTGCTTTTATAATTTCATCGGGTGTTTTAGCGGCTTCATCTGCATTTTGCATGAGCTCACGGATTAGATCATTTTCAAATTCAGCAACTGCACGGTTTAGTTTTTCCAAAGCTCCCATTGATGTACCATCACCTATCAGATAAACTTTCTTGAAAGCAGCCTGAATATAACTTAAAACTTCTGGATCAGTTGCATATAGAAGCTCATAATTACTTAAATCATCAATTTTACTTCTAATATTTGCTGGAACAAAACCACTACTTTCCAGAACTTTCCGTATTTCTCTTATTTTTAGTTCAGGAACAGTCGTTATGACACGATGCCAGTCAACTTTGAATACAATAACATTGGAAAAACCTTCTATGATCCCTAACGGAAGTGCATCTGGGCCTTCCAAAAATCCAATTAAAAGTCTGGTTACATCACTTCTAAGCTGCCGAATAATTTCTCCATTAGCAATTGTTACATCATCTAACTCTTTGAAACGAAGGAGGTCATTAAAGCGGCCTACAGATTTCATTTGCACTAGTACAGCAACCTCTCCAGCCCCTTCCATAAGGGTTGTTAAAGTCTCGCCAACTAACTGAGTCTGTCGACGCACTCTTTGAGCTAATATAATCAGATCCGCAGCACAGCGATTGCCAATACGAGATTGCAGTAATATCTTTTCTGCTGGAAAATGGATAAGAGCTACAAGCGCAGTACGTACTTCAAATAGGTAGCCATGCTCCATATTTTGGCGTCTAAACATTTTTTCAAATATATCTGCACTACCTTCCAGAAAGAAATAATCCAGCATTACTTTATGAATATCTATGTCTTGTCTGGCACTGACTTTCAAAATAGTATCAGCCTCTTTATAAAGTAGTAAGATACAAGAAAGAATTTCTTTTGTAGCCATCAAACTATCTAATCTTCGTGCCCCAAATAATTTCGACACATGACTTGTATCTAGATCAGCTAAATTCCATCTGGGAGAATAGTACCTAAATAACCACTGTATATTATAGGTCATAAGATAAGAGAAATAATCAGTGATTTCTCCATTGATATTTACTCCCTGTCCTTCAAGAAATTCTTTAAACCCTTTATAGTATTCAGTGTGAGGGGTATCAGTTGGAATACCAGGAAAACGCCCCGGAGCTTTTAATTTTGTAAGCAGACCAGGTGGCAAGTCTAAAATAGTTTCTGCACCAATAGTTTCAAGAAATGTTAGTGCTTCCATAATTTTTGTACGTAGTGAGCTTGCATCAAGAACAGTTTCCACGACATCATCTAGAGCATCAGCTGCAGGTTCTGTATGGCGTATAAGTTTATCTATACCAAACCAATTATTCCGTTTAAGTGGGCGTCTGACCATTTCTATATAGGCGGTGTAATCATCTCCTAGTAAAATCTTAAGTACATGTGCTGTTTGTGTTAGCTCATTACGTTTAACCATCAGGAAGAGCTGAGGAGAATCTCTAAGTTGTTCGAATGTAGGTGGGTTAGCCGCACTATAGGGGGCTGGAAAATCCAGATTATGCTGCCGAATAAAATCCTCTATACTTCCTCCACTATTTCCGGGCATTGCACGCCATCTTTCATACATGGTATCCAGTGTTTTTTTGAAACGGGTATGTGAACATTTTAATAAGGGAATTTTAAAGCTCTGCTTTGTGAAATCATATATTAAGCTAAAAGGAACTCTAAATACTCCAAGATTACCTTGCGTGTGTTCAGCTAAAAGGGATAGTGCTCTGGCATAAACAAGAGCACGCCTGCTCGAAAGATCTCCTCCAGATAGTTTTGTAAGTGCATCTTTAATCTCATCTTTACTTTGACCAAGAATATCCTTGCCTATTTCTTCTACAACTTCATCAGTTGCGTCTAAACCCTCAAAACCAATGATACGCCTTAAAGCGGAAAGAACTGTATTTGCCATTATAAATTCCCCCCATGTTTTACAAGATTTTTAACAAATCCTGAGCTTGCGAATGGAAGAAGTGCTGCTACCCCCATAATGGCTAAATCAACTTCTGTGACAGGCTCTCCCCATTTATCTTTACCAGTGACGATTGAAATAGCAAAATCGGCAATATCAACAGCATCGCCAACAAATGGAATAAAGCCAATTGCAAGATCAATATATAAACGAAATAAAATCACATCAAGAGTTACTTCCTGTATGCCATTATAGTTTATATTTGTTGTAAATACGGCCGTTCCTCTAAGCTTCGCAAGCTCTAACGGTTCAGATATATCTGTATCAGTTAAGCTATAGGAAATATCTTCAATGGCATTAATCTGTTCTGCGTTATAGATATTTAAGCTCTCAATGGCACTGCCTTCAAAAACTTCCGAAGGATTATCACCAGTTAAAACACGTTCTTTTTTATCATAAAAATGCTTTTCCATGTCATGTTCCAGATAATAACCCTCTGGTGGAATAGAATTAATATGATCAGTTTCACCATTAGGAGCCTTGGTTTCATAGAAAAAACTACGTGCCCATGACTTGGCACGATTAATATTTGTTCCATAAGGTTGTTGGTGGGCATATTGATAAATACCACGATAATTTTCCCTGACATTAACAGTGACACCGGGTGTAAAATGCACAATAAGTTTATACATTTCAAAACCTTTGTCAGGATAGTTTAGATGAAATACTTCTCCTAAAGTAAAGTGACCACGTTCTTCAACATTTGCCAGTTCTTGTGCTCGCAGGGTTTCAGCAGCGACCCAATTATCATGAATTTTATCGATATAATATCCAAATCTTTGATTGGAAGAATGTGGATCAACTAAAATTTCAACTTCCAAAAAATATGGTTCATCTTGTGAGCCAACAACTTTTGGAACAACAGGGCAGGAAATTGTTATTCCAACTATGGAGTCATTAATATATTTTGGCTTAATATAGAAAGCAGGAAATTTATCTGATGTTGGTGGTGGCTGGTCTTCAGATATGCCAAAACTTTCTTTCATATTATCTGGAACATTTTTAATTGCCATCTCCATATCTACGGGCATGTAATGCATTTGTTCTTCTATTACTATATTTTCATTAGAGCTAATTTCAGGAATATCATTATCATATGGGATATATTTTTGCCCATTTGGGTGAAGCAAAACATTAGATGCGGAATATTGTGGTTGGTGACAAGTATGTATATCAATTGGTTCATACCATTCTGATACATAGGCTGCATCTTGTACACGGTATATTAATACCTGACATGTTTGAGGTAAGCCATTTAGCCCTGATATAGAAACACCCGGTGCCGCAACAATCATCAGTGTTGCTAATCTATCCTCGGTAGGCTCTCTATACTCCCATGTAAAACAGTCTTTTGGAGTAAAGTAATTATCTGTATCATGATTATATAAGTACTGCTCTTGCTCAACTGAAATTTTAAAATCGTATAGATAGAAATCTATGCCTATTACATCATCTTCTGTCTCAAAATGAGGGCCTGACATATATTTATAATAAAAGTAAAATGGAGCCCTTGTATTTTCTAAAGACATGATCTCAAATTCTGGCAATGGAACTTCAATAACGCCAAAATTTACAAGCGTTAAAATTGTTTCAAAATAAGATAATTGATCCATGTGCCATAAAATATAGTCTGGCATTTCCGCAGAGCTACTATCAATCATCTCTTTGATTGAAGAGATAAATTTTGCTCGTTTTTCTTTAGGGGTGAAAATACGAATAAACCAGTTTGAATCTTCCGCCATAAAAAGGGTAGAGCGATCAAGGGTTTGTTTTAATACTGAATATACATCACTGCTGTAATCCATTATATATTCTGAAATATCTATACCAAATGATAAACCAGGTATAAGGCTATCTGTGGCTATGCTGGCTAGAGGATTATCAAAAAAATCAAAAAAACTGTCTAATGCACCAAAGCGGTCAAATTCAAGAGACATACCTGAAAAGAAACGATGCCATATTTTTCCAGCTTCTTCCCTGAACAGAGCGCCATCATTGTCATTTGCAAGGTCAAAACTCCAGTAAGATGTATTTAGAATCCATAATAGACCAGATGGTAGAGTGCTATTAGGAGAGATGACCTCCGCTTCATAAAATTCTGATATTTGCTCCAGCTTTCTATTTTCTTCGTTGTCATCTTCTAAATTTTCTGTTCCAAATTCTGCAATATAACCAAGAGCAATGCGCATATTGAGCTTAAAGAACATTAGATAATATAAAATATCATTTATTTTAGATAGAAAATCATTAAAAGTTATTGTGTCATTATTATCATAAGAAGAAACGATGTTTAATTTAGAGCTTTCTTCATTGTATGAGATAGAAAGGTCTGCAAGCTGTATATCATATTGAGTATAAACAGATGCGAATAATGCAAGCTCAGTCGGTGAATTAAACTCTAATGGAATTGCACATCCTGGAATTGCGGTAGCTTTGATGGAGAAGCTGCCAGACTCTGTTGTATATGCTTCTGTTGTAAGTTCCATTGTGTCATGGTTTACTACTATATATTTTCTTAAATCCCCTATTTCATATAGTAAACGGGTTTCTTCCAAGCGATATCCCATTAATTGAAGTAACAAATATGTACTCATAAAAATGTCTTCATAATGTATTGCAAAGCTATCTAAATTAAAATTTGGGATATCTTGAGTGATTTCATCCATGTCATAGATAAAACCTTGACCACGATTAAATTTATTAATTTTAAAGAATGGTAGATTAAGTGGAGTAGTATCTATTGTCATGATGCTACCCTCTTGTTTATTTCAACCATGTCTACAGTTCTATCTGAAGATCTATTACCGGAAGAAGGGCGTTTTTTACGACCATTCCATACTATAAGTTTACCGCTTGCATCTCGTGCTGCTTGATAGCTACGAGTGATTTCAATTGCACCTCTTGGTATTTCTTCTTCATATATAAAAAATGGTTTATCTGGTTCTAGAATTTTACCTTGTCCACCAGCCAGTGTTTCTTTTAACTCACCTAGTAAATCCCATTCACGCATTCTGGAACGCCTTAAAGTATTGGTTGTTTTGTTATCTTTTATTTCTGGAGAGAATGGCACCCAATAAGGTGGTGTAATAGAAAGAAGACGGTAAACCCATGCATCTTTTTGCTCTTCAGTTGCATCATCAGGAAGAGGGTCACTATTACCGAGGTAAGTTACAATCTGGTCACGATAACGCATATATTCGGCATGGCGTGACATTGTATGACCTGACTGTGTTTCTAGCTTTTCCTCAATTGCCCAAGCCATATTAGCCATTTCATCACGTGTCATTATGACTTTTTCAACTGGTTTATCTTCTTGTCCCCCCAGTAAAGTACGTGGGCTATATAGCCATGGTGCAAAACCTTTTTCAGCAGAAGGGTCACCTTTTAGCTCGAAAAAACGCCAATCACGGTTTTTACCATCATTTACAGCTGTGGGTTTGATACTATGCTTCTCACCAAAACAATCATAAACTGTTACAGTTTCAACACGTGTTATACTTCCCGAAGGCACAGGAAGTGGTAGCATATACCAGTCATTACTATAGATGGTAGCAAACTCTGTTAAAATCATTTGTGCTAAATCAGTAGAGTTAGCTGCAAGACCGCCAAAGAAAACTTTACCATCTTCAAAATCCCAGAATCGTTCGGCAGGCATGCCAGCATATCTAACTGGCGTTGGAATTAAATAATTAGGCTGTGTTTTTTTCAGTTTCTGATCCAGTCCTGTCGATTTTTTTGTCCAGAGATTAAAATGATACCAATCGAGCTGACCACCATTATAAGCAGTCGATTGCAAGACAGGCTGTGTTTGCCCCTGCTTTTCTGTTTGTATAGCAAAACTGTATTCTTGTCGTGGAGACTGCCAATGTTGTTGATTTTTAGATAAGAAACGGTCTTGATAATAAGAGTGCCAAAGATTGAGCTTTTTTTCTAATGTATTTTCAGCAATACCTGATGCGGATAATAATGACAAAACAGAAGCAAGACGCATGTTAGACATTTTTGCACCATCAAAACTTTTTCTAATGAGTCTATCAAGAAAAGCACTTTTACCTATTTTATTATCATTTAGTTTTAAGGGCAATTTTGTTTGTAAAATAGGTAGTAATTTTCGTTGTTGCCCTGAACTGAACTGTCGCAGAAACTGAATACCTGCTTCAGCAGAAATGCGTGGGGAAGCAATACCATTTATAACATCTTCCGCTTCTATTTCAGCTTCCAGCAATGCGGTATTGTCAATTTTAAGGGGTTTTCCAGTTTTTCCTGCTTCATCTACTGGTATAATATTTTGAACATTTAACGAAGATGAAACTAGCTCTGTTTTAATGGGGGAGGCGGCATCCTCTCCTTGAAAACCGCCAAATTGCCATTGGCGACACAACGTCCATAAGGGATCAGCTATACGGGCTTGCAAACCTTTACGGGTGTTACGAGTGCGATGTCTTCCATTGATGCGTGTCCAATCATCTCGCTGTGTCATATCATGCCCCCCTAGCTAAAGTTAGATTTTTTGCTGCAAAAACAGCAGGCAGATGCTGGTCAAGCTCTGTAATATTTTCATCATCCAATCCACGCATTCTTGACCAATCCAGACTATGTTTCAAAGTGTCGAGCATTAGATCAAAATTCCATGATTTTCTTTCTGGTGCCATTGCTAGCAACATAACTTGAGGAGGCTCAGAATTAGGTGCATCAAAATGCAAGGCAATGCCTGTATCCTCTTCATTGGAGGGTAGGCGTTCGACGACTTCATCAACCATTATGCCCGTCATCTTTCCAGTAGCGAAATCTGCGGGAGTTACATGTGGAGGCATAAGAACAAGAACAGATTGCCTATGTCCTTGCCCTTCTATTTGCTTATCTTGCGGTAGAGACATGGCAGTCCATTTTTCTCCATCAATATCAGGAAACTGAGCTACGGCAAAATTTCCTCCGCCATCGACAAAGCCAGCACTATCTTGTGTAAGCAATGCTTCAGAAAAACATTTTAAATGAGGTCTGACATATTGCATTTTCTCCAGCCAAACGTAGCTGTCAGTTTCACTGTTTTCAAAACGCATGTTTGTGCGTTTAATGGAATTGCTCCATGTTGTGGCCTGCATCTGTGATAATTCAATAAGACTAAAACTAGGGGAAGCATGCCCAATAATGATATTAGCAATTTTGTGCAATGTTTCATTATCCAGAGCATTAAAATCGTTATCTTCCCCAACCAAGTTATCAATTTTCTCTAAACGTTTGGTGAGTTTATCTGCTATAGATCTGATTTCTGATATGGCAGTCTGGATAACAGTTTTTTCATCTTGATGGTAAAATGTAGGAATATTTTCTGTTAGCAAAAAGCGCATAGAAGTTAAGAATATTTCCTCTATATTTTGAATAGCAGCACTCAGCCCGCCAAAAGATAAAGCACCATCTTGTTCATGTATATTTGCTATGAACTCTGTTCGTTTGTATAAATTACGTAAAGTGGTAACGCCTGATTTCAGATGTGTAATAAACTCGTCTGGAAGACTGGTTGTTCCGATATTTTCTTCTGTGCTGTCGAACATAAAATCTTCTATTTTTATAGCGCGGGTTTTATCCAGTACATCACGCCATCCCATTAATAGCAATAAGCTGTCTTGTGTATTATCTGTGTCCTCTATATATGGCTCTGCTTCTGCTGGAATATTATCTGGTTTATTGGCATTAAGGAATAGTTTGATCCATTCTGTAATAGCGCTGTTATGAGTTTCCACATCAGTTGGAAGCATAGGCAATACATCCAATACTCCAAGAGAAAAACGTGTATCTTGTTTGCTTATATCTGCTAATGAAATAGTTTCTTGCTTAATATAAGTATCGTCAGGTAGGCGATAAGCTACATCAAATTTGATATTCTTTATATCGCCGATAATGGAAGATAACATATGTTCTGTATCGGTAAATAATTTAGTACGCAAGCTATTATCTTCTTCCGCCCATACAGTATTAGAAGCTTTTTCAGCGGGCATGAGCATCATAACCTTATGAGTTAATGTCATACCTTTTCTTTGTGTTTTTAGTATATTCAGCTCAGGTGGTGCTATATCGCCCTGTCCAACAGCAGTAAGTGTAGCCCCAGCCCGTGCGGTATTACCTTGAACTAGCGAGTGAACGCTATCTGCAATAGCAGCATCAGCCAGTGCATCTCGCATGTCAGCCAATTTATTGATAAATGGTGTAACTTCTTTTAAATCTAACCCATCGCTATATTCTGATTTGGAAAGATGTTTTAAGAAATTGGTTTGTTGCGTATCCATTGCCCATAAATCATATAGAGCTAAACCGTCTACAACGGGTGATTTTGGATCACTCTTTTCTTGGGTAAAGGATAAAACAGCCTCACGCACCGGGTAAACCCAATGGTCTTTTTTTCCTTCATGTAATACTCTTTCAAAAGCATAGCCAAGAACATCTCCTAAATCCTGCCCTTGCCGTACAGCATCAAACATCCAACTTGCTGTGTACATTCTTTCTGAGCTAAGATCGACAGCAAAAGGAGTATTTGTTCCTTCTTCACGATAAGCCTGATATCCAGATCGTAAAACAGCAGCAGTTTTAGCATGGTTCAAAGATGGTGTATGGATAAATCCTTCACTAATTTCATTTCCTGTGACTGTTTTACTACGTGGCTTTAAATTCTCTACCCAGCCAAAAGCTCCTAATTGTAATCCTGCTTCTTTTTTATTACGTAAATCTTGCAGGCGTTTGCTGTGCATTGAGCCATACCATGCATCAAGTCGCCACCCAAACAATCCCAGTGTTTGCTGCATTAATAATTCCAGTTGATCTTCGGGTAAAGTCTCCAGAATAGACAAGGCTGTAACGAGTTCATTTAATCTTTTAGCTCTTAAATTTTTAAATTTTGGTTGATTAGGCGAAATGGCTTCTGTGTTTAACCGAGTTCTAGGTGTATCATTGCTTACTCTTCCTATGGCTGTATAAACTAATTGATAAAGCAGAGGTTTGCCTTGACCTTGTAGTGGTGATGTTCCAGCATCATTTCGGCTATTGAGCAGTGATTTGGTATATTGTTTTAGATAGGAAAGGTATTGCGCTGGTAGAATAGTTGTTCCATCATCCTTTTTAATAGTAATCAGACTATTACTTGATAAACGGTCTTCTTCACTTTTATAACGACTGTAAACTATTTGCGGGTCATCAATTTCTTTGCGTAAGTTGGTATCAATCATATCTGGAATAAGGCTATTAATTTCTTTAGCACGCATGTAATGGTCTTCTGTCACATCTATAAGCATATCCAGTATATCTAAACCTTGTGTGATTGTTTTCTTTTCACCACGATTAGTAACACTTTTGCTTTCTGCCTCAATTTGTGCTTTTACCAATATATATGTAGATTTCTCAATGCTGGAGGAAGAGTAGGTTTTTGTATACAGATCATCAAGATCAGCAGTGGTATATTTTTGTAAAGTCTCGGTTAAGACACTGTATTTCTTATCAAACAATGCCATTTTTATAAGTTCATACCAAAATAAAATAAGGCTTCTATTATTACTTAATTGCTTGCCGGAAAATTTAACCGGATTGGGTTGCTGGCTCAACAAATCAAGTAATCTATCGCTGATCGCACCACTACCTTGTGCAAATTGTGTAAGCTGTACAGCAGATGATTTATTTTCCACCCAGTTTTCAGATAGTTTTTGCAATATTTCGAAGAGCTTTTTCTCATATTTATCTTTTGGCTGCATATGGTCGGCAGCTTGAATAGGGAGAATACCGTAAGGTGTTTCACCTATGCGAATGGTTGGGAGAGAGGCTCCACCTTTCACATATGTTTGTGTCCAGTCTTGTACATAGCTTATTTCTTCGCTTGATAATAAAGATTTTTTCTCTGTTGATAAAAGTGACTGTAAATATTCGCCTAGTGTCACTCCCCATAAAGCTGTATTCATCGCTTGCATGGCTTTTTGTTCAAATCCTTCGCGGTATTCGAAAGATTTAAGGATTGAGTTTTGTTGTAGCCCTAGTGCTTGTTCCAGAATGTTATAATTTTTATCTTTTTCAGATATGGAGGTATCATTGTTAGGAATCATTGCTCCGGAACAGGTTAAATCTGTATCAGTTTCTGGAGTGGTTGTTTTATTGGTATCTTTCTCGGTAAAGCTACGATGCCATACAGCTTCCAAATCTTCAGCAAAGGCTGACCACCCAGTATTAACTTCCTCTGTATTATTGGTTGGCATGCCTTGTGGTACGAAACCTGCACCTTCAGTATAAAAATGATTATTTAATGTATCAGCAAAGTATTTAGCCGCTTTTTTTGGTGTAAGATTTGCATCTTTATCTTTTATTTTTATACCTAGAACATAAAGCTTATCAAATCCATTTTGCATGTCATCGGTTAAACTAACCTCTACCCCCATGCCTTTATTTTTGGCTTCATCAAAGTCAACCATCCATTTAATGGCAGGATCAACAGATAAATCAGTAGGAATTTCTTCAGCGTTTTGTAGGTTAGGACTAAAACATAAATCAGGGTCAATAGCTGAACTGACAGTTTCCAATATTCGTTTACTGCCTTTATACCCGACAACAAACCAGTAATCAGGCAACAGCTTTGATGTCATTACGGTATAGTCATTATCTTCACGTAACTGTGAGGAGGGAATATTTTTATTTTCTGTCTTTTGGGCAACATAGGCGGCACGAGCTGTACCCATTATAGAAACAAGCCAGCCCCAAGCCTGTTTTCTATTTTCTTCATAGTTATCGCTTCCTTCAAATTTCGCCAGATCTTTCCAGAATTTTTTACCTGATTTATATTCATCTTTAGTAAGTTTGGTTTCATGCTCATTCATAAAAATACGGTCTGGAAAAACACGAATTTTTAAAGAGGTTGGTTTTTTAGTAGGTAAAAAACGAGTTTCAATTCGCACTGGCAGCATTAAAACAGGAATGCCCTTTTTTAAATTCTCAAAATCTTTTTTACGAGAATCTATAGTTGTTACAACTCGAATAGGGTCAACACGTCGTATTGGTGTGTCTATTATGTCACGGCGGATAGGCATGTTTTTTTATCCTTCTTCTTTGGCTAGCAATGTATCGGCATGAAATAAAATACGTACAGGTAGCTGATAGGTGATTTTTGCCATATCAGCACTGTTTTTTCCCCAGACACTTCCGTCTTGAAATTTCATTCTATTCTTCCATTCTGTCTCTATGGGAGCAAAATTAAGTGCAGATAGACTGCTGGCACTATCTGCAAAATGCCCCCATGACAAATCTTCATAATTTGCAGGACGCCTATCAGGTGCATAGTCCTGAGCAACATCTAGCCCAAAACGTGGCTCGGATATATTTTCTTCAAACACAAAGAACCATCCGGGATCTTTATCTGCTGGATTAGCTGAGCCTCGTAGTATCTCGTCTGTTAGAGAAAAGCCGATAAAATGTGCTTCCGCTCCAATTTTACCTTTGAATAGCGGCAAGCGGATATTCTCATCTGAAATATTAGCTTTTCTGACTTTATTATGAGATGCCTTTGGTAGAGTTCTATCTATAATATTCCAACTATCAGTGTTGTCGGTATCTTTTTTCTCCCATTTTGCTTTAACGGCATAAATCTGTGTATTGGGGTAGAATTTCAATAAATCTCCTTTTATCAACAGGACTATATTTTCTTCCCCTGCTGTTGCACTTGCAGATAATGCAGAAGATCCTAGCTTGTTATTTTTTCCCCAATTGCTAATTGGTTTAATATCTTTTTGGTCTGGTGTGTCTATATAATCCCAGAACTTTCTGAACCATGTGTTATCAAGCTCTGCTGGATATTCACGCCATGCCAGCTCACGGCTCATTTCATTATTCATACCAGCAAGATAACTTTGAATGAATGTTGGATTTGTTTGTAGTAAAGAAATACTGTTTTCTGGAATTGAGCCAAAACCAGGTAGAAAAAATTCAGGGTTTAATTTTTGTAAATCCTGATATGCTGGTTGGTCAAATTCAAGTGAAGCTTTAACCTGTTTAGGTATAATAACATTTTTAGTTTTTGGTCTTTCAACACCAGTAACACGAGTGAATATTTCGCTACCAATTGCCTTATCAGGATTGGTTTTATTGCGAGATGCTGTAGCAATCTTTTTTAAATCAATGTCAGTTTTGACAGCAGGTGTAGAAACAATAGTGTTTGATTTTATCCCTGTTGGCATTAATTTAGTTTTATTAAGACTAGTTAATTCTTTTGTTTTTAATGTTTTAGGTGATGATAGTTTTATTGTCCCCATACCAACTCGTGTTGCTGAAGTTCTACGTGTTGAAGTTCTCCTTGTGGTGGTGGGGGTTGTAGTTTGTATAGATGATATCTCATAAGATTTTGAAATACTTAAGGTCTCGTATGAACGGGCAATAGCCAGACTGCTAATTGACGGTGCTGCTGTAATACAATTTTGTATAACTTTTTTGTCCGATGCAGTTTTAGATGCAACTTCCCCTGATAATTTAGCTTGGAAATTTAGTTTTTTATCCTGTGATTTTGCAAAGCGTCGAAAGCCAGCCTCTACAGTTCCGGTCGGGACAAAATTACTCTTCTCTATTGTGCGTTGTATAGTGTATTTTTTTCCATCTTCTTTCATGCGACTATTTACTGGTGTAGTAATACGTAGCCAAGTATCATCTTTTAATGCAGACATTTTATTGTGTATGGATTTTCCAACACTATGTGCAAAACGGGCATGACGTATTTCCTGCTGAACAGTGTCAGCATTTCTGGCAAACTCCCATGCTTCAGCCATATATGTTTCCTGATTTTTGCGTATGACACGAACTCCTGTTCCAGCCATTGAACGGTGGCAAGGATTGAAATTTATTTCATTTGCCCATGTTGGTAGTTCCTGACGTGTGATGTTATATGCCAGTTCTTTTTGCCAACGTCCATAAAGCGGAGCTGAAACAACAGGATCATGTGCTAGAGCATTGTAGTCTTCGCTATCGGAAATAATGGTATCTCCATCGGTAAGAATCATTTTTTCAAGAGCGCTCTGAAATTTTGTTTTATGGTCTCGACGCCATTTTTTTGTTGCTGCAATTGGAGAGATCAGAGCTCCTTCAAAACTGAGCGTAATACGTTTGCCTTGTGGCAGGTTAAGATTCAAGTCAGCTAAATTAAGTCCGCCACGTGGTGTTGAAATGTCTAAATCATGCAAGCCAACGGTTTCATCGGCTTGATAAGGTAGTAAACGGCGGACAAGATCTTCAAAATCAGCTTCGCCTGTTTGGAAGCCCCATGAATAGTAGTATGGTAGAGTTATAGTATCGGTATCAGTATTCCATGCAAAATTATCCCCTGCACTTGCTATGTCTTGTCCTAGTCCAGCTAACCGACCAGCTTCAAAACATGGCACTAGAAAAGCTTGGTAAGCTGTGTTCTTATCTAGCCGCCTTGCTGCGACCATGCGAGAAAAAGACGTAGTTAATTCCTGACCTTTTCTATCTGGCAGTGTCATGCTTTGTACATGTGTCCACATACAAAGATCTTGGGGTGCAGGCAGTATGTCTCTGGCTTTTTCTTTGATATAAATAGCTTTACGCGTACCTGACTTTGTTGTTTCAAGTATAAAGTTATCCTCTTTTTTCAAAACAATTAAGGCAAGCCACGGGCATAATCTTCCTTTGTTGGTCACTTTTCCATGTGAGAATAGCCACGGGAATTCTGGAGAAACAAATTCAATAAATGGAAAGAAATTGGGCTCAAAATCACAAGAATTAGATTTTGGTTCTACCTTTATGATTTGGCTAGTATCAAATGAACTAACATCTCCAGCACCACGCAATGGGAATGATTGTGTAATAAAATCATTGTCACCAGATATTTTAATCCCAGCTTTTACCGTTGGGTTAAGTGATGATGGAATACCAAACTCGTCTACACTATGTTCCGTTTGAAATGAAAGCCCTGTTTGTGTATAGGAATAAAAAGTTAGTTTACTGTCCATAGTATACCCATAAAAAATATAAAGCACATAGGTTAGAACCCTAAAGCTAAAGTATAGTACAAACTATGTTCTAATACTGCAAATTTTTTTATATATTAATTAGTAGCTAATCATTTTTAATGCATTAGAAATGTTAGTGATAGACTACCCACACCGTTATTTCCTATTTTCAGAAGCTTGCAAGACTAATTGGCATGTTTTATGGCTAGGAAGAGACTTTAACGCTTCTTTGCAGAAAAGGGCGGGCGAATAGCCAGCTTCATTCTTAACGGTTAGGCTTGCACCTAAGTTGATTAAAATGCGAGCTGCTTCTATGCGGTCTGCATCTATAGCGTGATGTAACGGGGTTCTTCCATCAGCATCTCTATGGTCTAAATTAACGCCAGCCTGAAATAGAAGCTCCAAAACATTAGGGAATTTTTTATTTTCTATAGCGGCATGAGCAAGGTTTTGCTCTCGACCGTATAGGTAAGATGATATTTCTTTGAATCTATTCTCGTCTTTTAAGATTGAGAATTCTTCTGGACTACCTGTTGCAACAATTCTAGGTAAAAAAAGATTATCGTTCGTACTAGCATCACACCCTGTACTCATTAGCAGGAATATTACTATACACAGTTGCTGAATCCTAGCTCCTATATGTTGCATGGGGTAGCTCCTTAATAAGGCTTAATTTGATGCAGAGTACAAAACTTAAGACTGTGTTACAATTTATTTTCTAACTTTTAATTTAGAATCCAAAAATCACCTTATATTGCTACTGCTATTTTTCAACATACCGCTTTAATTCTGGGAGCATTGCATACTTTTTTATTTTACTCCATAATAATATTCTACCATAATGTTATAATATAATAGCAGGGTTAAGACATAACCCTAAAACACCATTACTATTTAAGGTGTTCGATAATGATTTGCTTTACTATTTCAGGGTTTGTTTCTTTATTTATTGATGAGCAAATAATGTTGCAATTTGTTTGCTCTGAGAAATACCACCCAAAATGTTTGCGTGCAATTCTAACACCTTTTTTTAATCCGTAGTGTTCTAATATTGCATCATAGTGATCCATGACTAATTTCAGACGCTCTTTATGTACGGGTGGGTCATTAATAACGCTTTCATCACGTATATAATCTATAGTTTGACTAAAAAGCCATGGCTTACCACAGCAGCCTCTACCAATCATTACACCATCTGCTTTCGATAAATCTAAAGCTTTTTTTGCATTTTGAGGTGTTGTAATATCACCATTAACAATAACAGGTATGCTTACAACTTCTTTAACATTACGTACGGCTCTCCAGTCAGATGTTCCGTTATACATTTGATTACGTGTACGTCCATGAACGGTAATCATTTTTATTCCGATATCTTCTGCTCTTTTAGCAAGGATTGGTGCATTTAAACTATTGCTATCCCAACCTAAACGCATTTTTACAGTTACAGGTACATTAACCGCATTTACGACCGATGACATGATTTCGGACGCAAGGTTTTCATCTTTCATTAAGGCAGAGCCAGCATATTTTTTAATTATTTTTTTTACAGGGCAACCAAAATTAATATCAATAATAGCAGCACCACGATCTACATTTAGTTTTGCAACTTCTGCCATTATTTCTGGTTCGCAACCAGCAATTTGAACGGCTATAGGAAATTCTTCGGTATAATTTGGTTTGAGTTCCGTATTATTTTTTTCTCGCAAGGCTACTTGAGTTGCAATCATCTCTGAAAAAACAAGTCCTGCTCCATAGTGTTTTGCAATTCGTCTGAAAGGTAAATCTGTTATACCAGACATCGGAGCCAAAAATACTTGGTTATTAATTTTTACATTGCCAATAGATAAACTCATATTCCCAATATAACAGCAAACCATATTAAAGAAACCTTTTGATTTTATAAAACGCATACCGCAATGACATAACTTAAATACATTTTTGCATTGACATATTTCAAGAAAGGTGCTAGGGTGCGTTTTATTGCGAATAGAAAATGGAAATAGATAGATGTTTTATAGTCATGATAAGGAAAGCCATGTTGCGTTGGTATTAGATGAAAAGGAGAATGATGTGGAAGTAACAGAAAATCAAAAAGATTACTTTGATGAGGCTATGAATGTTATTGCTTTAGGACGAAGACTTAAAGAAGAGTTTGAAGAAGAGCTTATGCCTTTACTAGAAAATATAGATGAAGAAGAATTATTAAAAGATGATGGTGCTATTCTTAAACAGGCTACTAATATTGGATATGCTTTTGCAACAGAATACTTAATAAAACGCACAGATAAGTGGCCAAAAGATGTTGTACGCTCTTGTTTAATGTTAGCAGCAAAAGAACACTACCCAAATACATTTAGAGTTCTGGTAGAAAATACTAAACATATAGATGAAGCTTTTTATGCGGAGCTTTATAAGGTAACTACAACTTCTCAAGATGAAGATTTAAAGGCTTATAAAAAGAAGCTGCTTGGCAAGGGTTGGCATATTAGAAAAAGTTATGAAATAGAGTGTGAGGATAATGGGATTAGAAATATTTTTAATTTTGCATCTAGTTCTGTAATCACAATAGTAAATCTTGACGGTAGTAACGATGTTAAATATCGTGATTTTAAAGATTTCCAAACTGATGGTGAAATACGTATAGCCTATGAAAAACTATGTAGTTTTTCTGATAATCCACCTAAATATAGCAATAAAGACCAAAGATCGCACAGAGTTATTAAATAATACCTTTTAATTAAATTATTTTATTGACATAGCGCAGATAGTGTGTTAAAGTTTTTTTGTAAAATAGATTGAGGTAGTTAATTATGGTCGTAGGTCATGAGGACTTGAGTTTTGTTACTGATATAGTCATTCCACTTGACTTTTACACGTTGTTATTACGTCTCTCACCCTAGATTTTACTAGGCTTCGTTCCTTATGCCTAGTGTAAAAATAAATTGAAAAGACTATATGTGGAAAAAAAAGATAGGGGTAATATGATGGAAGAGCAGAATAAATTGTTTGATGAAGTAATGTCAATGATTAGTAGTGAAGGCAATGGAGAGCAGTTATTTAAAGACTATATATTGCCTTTATTAGAAAAAATTGATGAAGATACTTTATTAAGTCATAGTGCTAGCATATTGAATAAAGCAGGTGATAATTCACATTTTCGAACAATAGAATATCTTATGAAACGTACAGATAAATGGCCAAAAGATGTTGTGCTGTCTTGTTTAGATAAGGCAGCTCGTCGTGGACGGCAAAATACATTTAAGGCCTTTTTAAATGATGGTGAAAATGTAGATGCTACTTTATTCAATAAATGGCACAGTATAGGTGATTCAGATATAAGAAGAGTATTAAATGATTATAAAGATAATTTAATAGGTAAAAATTGGACGGTTACAGAAGACTATGAAATAGTTCGTGAAACTGAAAACAAGGCTATACAAGATAGGTTTAACTTTGGGGCTAGCTATGTACGAACTGTAGTTTATAACAATGGCTTAAGAGAAGTTAGAGAGCGTGATTTTAAAGATTTCCAAACTGATAGTGAAATACGCACAGCTTACGGGAAATTGTGCAAGTTCTCTGATAATCCACCTAAATACAATAGTAAAGATCAAAGGTCACATAGGGTGATTCCTAATAAACACACAGTTTAACTTGTTTGCGTGCCACCTACGGTTATACTATCAATTTTGATGGTTGGTTGCCCAACACCGACTGGAACGCCCTGCCCATCTTTGCCACATGTACCGATACCAGCATCCATTTTCATGTCATTACCAATCATGCTGACTTTAGTTAAGCAATCAGAGCCACTGCCGATTAAGGTTGCTCCTTTTACAGGGGTGGTTATTTTACCGTTTTCAATTAGATATGCTTCTGATGATTCAAAGACAAATTTACCAGATGTAATGTCTACCTGACCACCAGCAAAGTTTACTGCGTATATTCCTTTATCGACAGATTTAATAATATCCTCTGGAGTGTTTTCACCACCAAGCATATATGTATTAGTCATACGTGGTATTGGGGCGTGAGAATAGCTTTCTCTGCGACCATTGCCCGTAGGCTCTCTGCCCATTAATTTAGCATTCATTCTATCTTGCATGTAATTAACTAAAATACCATCTTCAATAAGAACATTTTTGGTACTTGGAGTGCCTTCATCATCAATAGTGATTGAGCCTCTACGTTCAGGAATTGTTCCATCATCAATAACTGTCACTCCCTTAGATGCAACACGCTTACCTAATAAACCAGCAAATGCTGATGTTCCCTTGCGGTTAAAGTCTCCTTCAAGTCCGTGACCTATAGCTTCGTGCAGTAAAATTCCTGGCCAGCCAGAACCTAAGACAACAGTCATCTCACCAGCAGGAGCGGCGACAGCCTCTAGTTTAACCATTGCTTGACGTATAGCTTCATCAGCCATGTCTTTCCAAGCCTCGTTTTCAAGGAATATATTATAGTCTTGTCTGCCACCTCGACCATCATGACCGCTTGCCATTTCTCCATCTTGTTCAAGTACAACATTAATATCCATGCGGACTAATGGGCGAATATCAGCACAAGCTTGTCCTCCTGTTCGTAGTATTTGAATTGCACTCCATGAACCGCTAAGAGATACTGTTACTTGACGAATTAAGTTGCTTTTTTGACGAACATAACTATCGACATCTTGTAGAAGTTTGATTTTATCAGCAAATTCAACGCCTGCAACAGGATCATTTGCACTATAAAGTGGAGTGCTGGCAGGTGCAGGATTTTTTTGCCCTGATAAATTATGCACATCAGAATCATTTTGCTTGATTGTTTGAGTTAAAGATGCAGCATTTTTTAAAGAATCTAGACTGAAATCTGATGAATGAGCATAAGAAAAGCGATCTTCAACTACTCCACGCAAGCCAAAGCCTCTATCTGTATCAAAGCTAGCACTTTTTAAACGGCCATCGTCCCATGTAAGGTTTTCTGAAAGACTGTATTCCATGTATAATTCGCCATCATCACAGCCATGTAGAGCATTATTAACTATAGAGACTGTATCTTTTTGTTCAAATTCGGTATTATTGCCAAAGAACAAATCATTAGTTGTGGTTAGTGGATTATTAGCCTTTGATGATAGGATTTTATTTTGCATGTTGCTTTCTCCTTTGCAAAATTAGAGTATCATCATATATAGTAATTTACACTAATAAAAATAAGGGAATGAAAATATGAGTGTTATTAAAAGCAAAGTTAATGTTAGCTCTGCCGAGTTTCAAAAAAATACTTTGGCGATGCAAGAAGTAGTATCTGATATGAAAGAAAAATTAGCAGTCATTCGCCAAGGTGGACATGAAAAAGCTAGAGAAAAACATATTTCTAGAGGTAAATTGCTACCAAGAGATCGTGTTAATACTGTGTTAGATGCAGGCTCACCATTTTTAGAGTTGTCACAATTCGCTGGCTATGAGGTTTATGAAGATAATGTACCTGCCGCTGGAATAGTTACTGGGATTGGCAGGGTTCAAGGTAAAGAATGCATGATTGTTGCAAATGATGCAACGGTTAAGGGTGGCACTTATTTTCCACTTACAGTAAAAAAACATTTGCGAGCGCAAGAGATTGCAGCTCAAAATAACCTGCCTTGTATTTACTTGGTTGATAGTGGTGGAGCTTTTCTACCAATGCAAGATGAAGTTTTTCCAGATAAAGAGCATTTTGGACGTATTTTCTACAATCAAGCAAATATGTCTGCGGCTGGTATAGCTCAAGTAGCAGTTGTCATGGGTTCTTGCACAGCAGGCGGAGCATATGTGCCTGCAATGGCAGATGAATCTATTATTGTGCAAGGGCAGGGGACTATTTTTCTTGCGGGGCCTCCATTAGTTAAGGCGGCAACAGGCGAGGTTGTATCTTCCGAAGATCTTGGCGGGGCAGATGTGCATTGTCGTAAATCTGGTGTGACAGATCATTATGCCCAAGATGATGAACATGCATTGGCACTTTGCAGGCAGGTTGTGAGTAACCTTAATTTAAAGAAGCCAGAAGAGTTGGATATTCGTGAGGTTGAAGAGCCTTTATATGATGCAGAAGAAATATATGGCATTATTCCAGATAGCACACGTAAGCCATATGATGTAAGAGAAGTGATTGCTAGAATTGTTGATGGAAGTAAATTTGATGAATTTAAAAAGCTCTATGGTGAGACGCTAGTTACAGGTTTTGCCCATATATTTGGCATGCCTGTTGGAATTATAGCCAATAACGGTATTTTATTTTCAGAGGCTGCGGTAAAAGGGGCTCATTTTGTAGAGCTTTGCTGTCAGCGTAAAATCCCGCTTTTATTTTTACAAAACATTACTGGTTTTATGGTAGGACAAAAATACGAAGCTGGAGGTATTGCTAAAGATGGAGCAAAATTAGTTCACGCAGTTTCATGTGCAAAAGTACCAAAATTCACGGTTATCATAGGCGGTAGTTTTGGAGCTGGAAACTATGGCATGTGTGGTAGAGCCTATAATTCTCGTTTTTTATGGAGCTGGCCAAATGCAAGAATCTCCGTAATGGGGGCAGAGCAGGCGGCTAGCGTTCTTGCAACCGTAAAGCGTGATGGTATAGAGGCTAAAGGCGGTAAGTGGAGCGATAAAGAAGAAGCTGAATTTAAAGCTCCAATAATAGAGCAGTACGAGACAAAAGGTCACCCATACTACGCTAGTGCAAGGCTATGGGACGATGGTATTATTGATCCTGTAGATACAAGAATTGCGTTAGCTATGGGCATGTCAGCCTCACTGAATACATCGATTGAAGATACAAAATTTGGTGTTTTTCGTATGTAGAGCAAGGGTGATTTATCAAATATGACACCATTATTTTTATACATTTTGCTACCTAGTATTCTAGTTACATCATTTATTTCAGGCATTTTTGGTATGGCTGGTGGCATGATTATGATGGGAATTATTGCATGGTTTATGCCGATTAGTGCAGCAATGGTATTGCATGGTTTTGTACAGATGGTGTCGAATGGTTGGCGGGCTTTTTTGCATCGCCAGCATATTCAGTTTCAAATTATTAAGTATTATTTATGTGGGCTGGCTTTGGCATTGTCATTTTTTATGATGTTGCAACTGACTGTAGATAAGGGGCTGTTTTTTATATTTTTGGGAGTTATGCCTTTTTTGCAGTATTTATTGCCTAAAAATATGGACTTGAATATTGAGCGTCCATGGCATAGCTTTTCAGCAGGAGCTATATTTACATCTTTTCAGCTTTTATCAGGTACAAGTGGTCCTATTGTTGACCTTTATTTTATTAAAACAAGTTTTAATCGGCATCAAATAGTAGCAACAAAAGCCTTAACGCAAGCAATAGGGCATATTGTAAAAATATTTTATTTTGGCGTTTTTCTTGGCTTGCAGGGCGATAGTTTAGCTTTAAGTATTTATTTAATGGCTCTTATTGCTGCAATTGCAGGTACGACTATATCTAGTTTTGTTTTACACCGCATGACCGATAATCAGTTTAGAAAATGGTCTTATAATCTTATATCTATTATAGCTTTGATATATCTTGCACGAGGCATTAATGAATATCTACCTTTTACGAGCCATTCTTTTTAAGTAATGATCAAGTAAAGCACGATTGGTTGGGGTTCTAGCTGCTTTTTGTTGTGGTAATTCAATACTAGCAAGATCTGCTTTGAAATTGCCTCCTATAACCTTTGGTGCTTCATGAAGTGATGTCAGCGTGTTGTTTTTACAAACAAAATTACTTGGAATTGATGCAGTGTCATTAAAAGCACTAGATATAGATAGACCACTAGATGATTGTGGTATGCTATTGCACACATTATCTGGTATTCGTGGTATTATTTTTGGCGGTGTATGCCTAGTCATGTAAATTTCCTTAATTAATTTAATATACGTTTCTGTTGTTTCTTCTTGGTTTTTGTTGAGCCCATTTTTTAAGTTTTTCATTTTCATTTGGTCTAATAAAGATTGGAGCAAGAAGACCAAGAAGCCCAAACACCATTGTTGACTTGTTAGTGTTTGAATCAGCCATACAGGCTTGAACATCATCAGCCATAGTACTCAATGTTCTTGATGGGTCTTCTACGTCAGATGAGGCTTGGCACTCGTGTAGGAAACCTATATCACCACGAGGCTTTAAATCTTCTCGTACATTTGTTGCAAAATCATTTATTAGTACTTCAGCATTTTCTTCTGATATTTTTTCTGTTTTAGCTAGTATGACATTGAAAAAATCTTGTGATGCAGTTTTAAATGCAGATGATTGATTTGCAAAGTCTATTTCCAACTCATCTGTATTTATGCCTTTCATAATATAGTCTGCAATATCATTTTTGCTCATTAATAATTCGGCTTTTTGTTCTTTTAGGCTTGTTAAGCGATTGTTGATATCGGACATAACGCTAGGTGATGATGTAATGTCATCTGTTCTTTCATCAACCATATAATATATAGAGCCAGTGGTTAAAACTACACCTGCTACCATAGAAGCAATAATGTTACGTGGCATATACTCTGACTCAACAACCTGCTTTGCAAATTCATGCCTTAAAACTCTTAGTGGGTATGTGTAGTCTGCCATCGTTTTGCTCCTTTATATAATTAATAGATGAATATAACATAAACACAGAGCGTTGTCAATATGTAAATTAAGAAACTATTGAAACTTGTTGTATTTACCAAAAGGTTGTTTAGGGTTTGCAGGCTTTGCTGTAATAATACCTCTGTTTTTAGAAGTTATTAGATTTGGTGTAGATAGAGCAACTGTCATTGCTTCAATATCACTCATAGTCATAAAGCAGCTTTCATTGTTGTTTATAACACTAAAGACTGCACCTGTATCAATGTAATAGCAGTTACCTAACCGTTTTGAACCGTTAGCTTGTGGAGTATGTCCAAAGAACAATCTATCTATGCCGTTAACGCCATCTTCTAGCTCTGAGCCAATGCGATCTCGTCCCCACAAAGCTATGTGAGTGGTTTCATCGTCTTGATTATTCAAGTTCTGAATAAAATCCTGCCAATTCATGTCTTTTGGCACATCGGCGTGTACAAGGCCAACAGAGCCTCTGGAGGTTGTTATTTCCATGGCAATTGGTAGTTTTGAGAATGCTTTGTGCAGTTCAGAGCGTTCTTGTGATGTTAAATCAATTACCCAGCCCATGCCATTTTGAATGTTGAACTTAGCCTTTAGATTGTCTAACTCTCCATCACTTGAACACATATCCATAAATAAATCTTCATGATTACCACGTATAGCATGAAACCATGGTTTGTTTAAGAACTCTAGGCAACGGTGAGATTCTGAGCCTCTATCAATTAAATCACCTACAGAAATAAGACGATCTACTTCAGGGTTAAAGTCAACATGAGCCATTGCTTGGTCTAGTAGGTTGTATGCTCCATGAACATCGCCAATGATAAAGTCACGACCTTTGGTATTTTCTTCTAATTCGATAAATATAGTCATAGCTAGCCTCTCTAAAACATAGTAATTTTAGAGAAGTTAACACCCATAAACGCATTATGCAATCTTTATTTAGGTGTGGTTATTGAAACTCAATAACTTGTCCACTAGCTTTACCAATAATTTCATCATTATGCATGACGGTATGTCCTGCTATGATTGTATGTGTAGGCCAGCCTTGTACTTTCAGTCCATCGAAAGGTGTCCAGCCGCATTTGCTTTTCATCCACTCATTAGTAATAGTATGTTTTGCATTCATATCAACAATAGTAAAGTCAGCATCATAGCCTGTTTCAATGCGACCTTTATTTTTTATACCGTAGAGCTTTTGTGGGTTGTGAGCCACCATATCAACAAAACGTTCCAATGATAAATGCCCAAGATTAACATGACTTAGCATTACAGGAACAAGAGTTTGTACTCCTGGCATACCGCTAGGGCTTTTTGGGTAGGGTTGATTTTTCTCATCAATAGTATGCGGAGCATGGTCAGAGCCTATAATATCAACTGTGCCATTGGCAACGCCCTCCCATAATGCATCATGATGTTCTTTACTACGTATAGGCGGATTCATTTGAGCTAAAGTACCTAGTCTATCATAGCAATCAGGAGCATGAAGAGTAAGGTGTTGCGGTGTTACTTCAACACTTGCTATTTTTTTATGCTCTTTTAAGTTTTCCATTTCTTTGGCAGAGGTTATGTGTAGAACATGGATAGGGCGTTCTGTCCTGTATGCCAGCCTTAAAAGGCGGCTAGTTGCATTAAATGCTGTTGCTTCATCACGCCATACTGGGTGTTGATGGACATCGTTGCAATCATCTACCAATTTAGCTCGTCTTTTTAAGCGAGGTTCATCTTCGGCATGGATAGCGACACGTCTTATACCATGCTCAAGTATATGCTGTAGTGTCGCATCATCTTCTGTTAAAAGATTGCCTGTGCTTGATCCCATAAATACTTTAATTCCACAACAACCTTTGAGCTTTTCTAGAGTTGGCAATTGCTCGGCATTTTCTTTTGTGCCGCCAACAAAAAAAGCATAGTTGCACCACGCTCTATCTTTTGCTCTATCTAGTTTATCTGTTAATGCCTCAGCAGTAGTTGTTAATGGATTGGTATTTGGCATTTCAAATATACTGGTAACTCCGCCAGCTATGGCAGATAAAGTGCCACTATCAAGATCTTCTTTATGTGTGTTACCTGGTTCTCTGAAATGTACTTGAGTGTCAATAACTCCTGGTAAGACATGCAGGCCATTACAATCAATTTCTTCTGTGGCAGAGCTGGCAATTGTGCCTATCTCAATAATCTTACCATCTTTAACAGCTATGTCGGCACTGATGATTCCATCAGGTGTCACAACTTGTCCATTTTTTAGAATTAAATCATACATATTATTTTTCCTTTTTTATTGAAGTTAGGTGTCAGTATTTTTAGGTTATATAGCTCTGTCCCCGAAAAGGGCAGAGCCTATACGAATACTAGTTGCTCCCATTTTTATTGCGAGCTCGTAATCATTACTCATGCCCATGCTTAATTTTGTAAGATTGTGGTGTGATGCCATATCATGTAAAAGGGCAAAATGTGGAGCTGAAGGCTCATTAACTGGTGGAATACACATTAACCCCTGAATGTTAAGTTTGCAGTCTTTACGGCAGAATTCCATGAATTCATCAAAGTGCTGTGGTGTGATTCCAGATTTAGTTGTTTCTTCTCCAGTATTGACTTGTATGTAACAAGGAATATTAGGTGCATCTTTTTGTAATGCTAATGCAAGTTTTTCACGGTCTAGAGTTTCAATTAAATCAAATATTTTAATGGCTTCTTTTACTTTATTAGTTTGTAGTGAGCCTATTAGGTGCAGAATAATATCTGGGTATTTATTTTTTAAAAGCACCCATTTTTCTGTAGCTTCTTGAACACGATTTTCTCCAAATAGCCTATGTCCTGCGAGTAGTAAAGGCTCTATTGCCTCAATAGGCTGAGTCTTACTGGCAATAAGTAGCGATACATCACTGTTATCTCGCTCGGCTTCTTTTGCTATTGATGCAATATTATCATACAGCTCTTGCAACTTTTTTATTTTCAAGTCTTTGCTCCACTTTATCCCAAAATGTTTTTTCAAGCTCTATACCATATAGATTATTTGCAGGTCTTATAGTTCCGGGGGAAATTAAGTTAACCTCAGATAGGTAATCGCCGAGCATGTCAATGCCAACAAAAAATAGCCCAGATTCACGTAGTATAGGAGCCATTTCACGGCATAAATTATATTCATTCTCAGTGATTTCAGTTTCTTCGATAGTTGCACCTAAAGTGATGTTCGCTGGTTTATCAGGCTCTGCAGGGACTCGCATTAAAGCAGCCACAGGTTCACCATCAAATATAATTATACGTTTATCACCTTTTACAGCCTCAGGAATATATTGTTGGACTATAAATATACTTTGAGTGTTCTTTCTATATTTCTCAAAAACTTCTATAGGGTCGCAATTATTAGTGATGCGATAAATGCTATCTCCGCCAAAGCCATCTATTGGCTTTAATATAATGTCAGAATGTTCTTTATAAAAAGATAGTAGTGTATTGATATCATTGCCAATAGAATACGGCACTACGTAGTCCTTAAAGTCATTAGCAAATATTTTACCATTAATGCTACGTATCGAATGTGGGTTGTTTAAAATTAAAGTATTGCTGTCTACGTAGTCCAAAATATATGTGTTGGTCAGATAATTTTGATTTATTGGTGGATTTTGACGCATAAGTATTACGTCGCAATCATTTAGTTTTAGTTTTTCTGTTTCTCCGATAAAGTGGAGGTCATTGCTATCGCCAGAATCTACTTTTATCTTTCTTGCCCAGGCATATGCAGTATTATCTTCAAGGAATAAATCATCAGCAGTATAGTAGTATACTTTTTCATATCTGATTGATGCTTCAGCACCAAGTAATAAGGTAGTTTCTTTTTTTGGATTCATTCTTTCAAGGGGGCAAGCGTGCAAAGCAATAGTTAGTGTCATTTTACTGATTCTTTCTTTTTAGTAGTATTTTGTTAACTAATAGACCTTATTTTATACCATAGTTTTGTTCTAAAACAATGACTTCAAAAAATCTAGTATAATTTTTCTTTAAGTTATGTTATATTGTATGCAATCAAAGAAGCGAATAAAAAATTAGGGAGTGTGAACCTATGGAGTGTTGGATTCTATATGATGGAAAACCAGAATCATCTGGGCCGGGGGCTTATGAGGTTAGGCGTTTTATTGAAGCTGGTCGAAGACAGGACATTAATGTCACTGTATATAGTCCAGAGCAATTTGATTTGGTCGTGATGCAAGATGATAGAGACAGCGTTCTTGTCGATGGTAAAGAAGTGCAACTACCAGATTTTCTTTTGCCTAGAATTAGTGGGAATGTTAATTATTTTACGTTGGCTGTTATAAGGCATTTAGAAAGGCTAGGCGTGCAGAGTTTTAATGGCTCTGATAGCATAGATTGCGTAAAAGATAAGCTGCATTCACATCAAGTGCTTGCGGAGAATAATGTTCCTGTTCCAAATACTATGCTCGCAAAGTTTCCATTTAATATGGAAGTAGTTGAAAAGCTTTTTGATTTTCCTTTGGTCGTAAAGACACTTGTTGGCACTCATGGTAATGGCGTGTTTTTGTGTGAAACAAAAGGTAAATTCAATGATATTATGGAGTTAATGTGTGAAACTCAACCAAATGTTCAGCTTATCTTTCAGGAGTTTATCGCATCTAGCATAGGGCAAGATTTACGAGTGTTTGTAATTGATGGTAAAGCTGTGGCAGCAATGAAGAGAACTTCAGCTGACGGAGGCTTTAAGGCTAATATTTCTAGAGGTGGTTCAGGTGAGTTTTATCCAATGAATGCTGAATTAGAACAATTGGCAATAGATACATCACGTAGTTTGAATTTAGATATTGCTGGCGTTGATATTTTATTTGCTGAAGATGGCTATACTATTTGTGAGGCTAATGTTGCACCTGACTTTAAAGGTTTGGAGTCTTGTTGTAATATTAGTATTGCGGATGAAATATTGTCTTCAATTTCAAGCCGTCTAGCTCGTGAAGTTGCCCGTGATGTTGTATGTGAGATACGACCTCAGTTAATTTTGTAGTATTTTTTAATTTTTATATAGAATCATGTTGACTTATGGGCAGAATATAATTATAAATTCGATTGAATGTTAGTTTTACAAAGGAAAGTTAAAGAATGGCACATCATAAGTCTGCAAAAAAACGTATTCGTCGTAACGAGAAACGTCAACTAATTAATAAGAGTCGTATTTCTCGTATTCGTACATTTATTCGTAAAGTTGAAGAAGCTATAGCAACAGGCGATAAAAAAGTTGCAGATGCAGCTTTTGTTTTGGCTCAACCTGAAATTCACCGTGGTGTGACAAAAGGTGTTCTTCACAAGTCAACAGCAGCTCGCAAAATATCTGGTTTATCTAGACGTATTAAGGCTTTACTAGCTAAATAAGCTACTTAAATCTATGTTTTTACAATAAGGAGACTTTGGTCTCCTTTTTGTGTTTATAAAATTATATATAGTATTATATATAATATTAATGACTTTTTAATAGAGCTGTGAGAGAATGAAGTAT
Organism: Alphaproteobacteria bacterium; assembly: GCA_021775895.1. Lineage (GTDB taxonomy): Bacteria > Pseudomonadota > Alphaproteobacteria > Micavibrionales > CSBR16-224 > JAJFGX01. The sequence goes on from JAJFGX010000071.1 coordinate 49,875, forward strand.
AGAGGTTCATATCTTGAATCTCTTCTGTGTGTCTGGGTGAGTATCTAGCTTTTATACATTTGTGTATATTAGCATTGGTGATATTTGTACAACCTAAATGATGGTATTTAAAATATGGGACAAGATATAAAGCTTTTCGATGCAATTTATCAGAAAATGAATTGGCAAGAACAACGTCAAAAAACGCTTGCTCAAAACATTGCTAATGCTGATACTCCTGATTATATACCACAAGATTTAAAGCCTTTGGCATTTAAAGATTTATTAGAAACGACTACAAGTAAATTATCTATGAGCAAGGGAAGCCCGTCTCTTGCAACAACTAATTCTATGCATATAGATACAGGTGGCAATAGTGCTAGAACTGCGAAATCTAAAGAGCAACGTCATGTTTATGAAACAGCACCAGCGGGTAATTCAGTTATTTTGGAAGAGCAATTAATTAAAGCGAATGAATTGGCATCAGATCATCGTATGATATCAAATATATATCAAAAGAATTTAAATATGCTACGAACGGCTCTTAGGGGCAGTGGGCAGTAGGAAGTAGTTTTATAAAGGAGTTAGGTTATGGATTTAATACAAGCAATGGAAGTAGCAGCTAAAGGTATGCAAGCTCAGGGCGTGCGTATGCGGGTTATTTCGGAGAATATTGCAAATTCTAGCACTACAGGGCAGGCTCCAGGGGAGAACCCATACCAAAGACAATTAGTTACATTTAAAAATATTATGGATCGTCAGGCTGGTATTAAACATGTGGAAGTAGACAAAATCCTTAAAGATGCAGATACTGATTTTAGTTTGAAATATGACCCAGATCATCCAGCTGCTAATGATAAAGGCTATGTAATGATGCCGAATGTTAATTCATTGGTTGAAATGATGGATATGCGTGAGGCACAGCGTTCTTATGAGGCTAATTTAGGTATTATTGATATGACACGTAGTATGCTGAATAGAGCAATAGACTTACTGAGGTCTTAAATTTTATAATATTAAGGTGAGGGGAGATAATAATGGTTGATGTTAAAGGTGCTGCGGGGGCGTATATTAATGCTCTTGAACAAATGAATAAATCTGTGCCATCTCAAGATAGCAATAGTGATATAAATGGAACAAGTTTTGGTGACATGCTAAAAACTAGCCTTAATAGTGCTGTTGATGCACAACATACAAGTGAGAAAGTTTCAGCCTCTGCGGTAATGGGGCAGGCTAATATCACAGATGTTTTGCAAGCCGTCACTGAGGCCGAAATGAAATTAGATACAGTACTTGCCATTCGTGACAGAGTGATTTCTGCTTATGAACAGATTATGCGTTCTCCTATCTAATGTTTTTTTTAAACTCTTAAAGGCATCAAAACATAAAGAGATTGATCATCGGAAATATCTTCAATAATAGTTGGTGAAGCACCATCTGCTAATACAAGGCGACAATGGTCTCCATCAATTTGTTTTGCAACATCCATTAAATAAGCTGCATTAAAGCCTATTTCTACTGAATTATTGTCAAATAATATTTCAAGTTCTTCTGTTGCACTACCACTTTCAGGGCTAGTTGCAGATAGAGTCATTACTTTTCCATTTAGAACCATTTTAACGGCTCTGGTTTTTTCATTGGTAATTGTTGAAACTCTATCAACTGCATTAACTAATATTGCAGGGTTTATCTCTAGAATTTTGTCATTACCTTTTGGAATTACACGTTCGTAGTCTGGGAATGTGCCATCTATTAATTTTGTCGCAAATGTTATGTGATCGAAGCTACATTGCAATTTTGTATCAGATATACTCATTTTTATAGTGTCACCAGCTTCATCAATTAGTTTACGAATTTCATTAATAGCTTTCTTTGGAATGATAACACCAGAGGTCAGGTTTTCAGCGCCCGCAGGAAGATCCATTTCAAAACGTGCAAGGCGGTGAGCATCAGTTGCGACAGCTCGCAGAACTTGTTTGCCATTATGTTCAGTTGCATGGATAAAAATACCATTTAAATAGTAGCGTGTTTCTTCATTAGAAATAGCAAAACGTGTGCGGTCTATCAGCATACGTAAGTTTGCGGCTGGAATTTCAAACTGATGTGGCATGTTGTCATCTTTAGACATTTGCGGGAAGTCATCGACTGGCAGGCAACCAAGTTTAAAGTTAGAACGTTCAGATTTGATGAACATTGTGTTTTCACCAGCAGGTATTTCAAGGCTAACGCTAGAGCCGTCAGGTAATTTACGTACGATATCATATAGAGTATTGGCAGCAACTGTTGTCGAGCCTGCTATACTTACTTTAGCTGGAACACTTTCAGTGACTTCTATGTCCATATCTGTTGTGTTTAAAAACAGAGTGTCATCTTCCACCTTTAAAAGAACATTTGCTAAAATTGGAATAGTGTTGCGACGCTCAACGATTGTGTGAACGTGTCCTAAAGAGCGTAGTAAGTCTGAGCGATCAATAGAAAATTTCATATTATGATTCCTTTACCTATATTAATTTTGATAATGGACATACTAACATGATAGAGCAAAAAAAAAAGCTATTTCATACTTATTTTGGCATGAATAGCTATTTTTCTTTGATGTTTGGTCATATTCTCAAGGCGAAATTAGAATTATCGCTTTTTTTATCTAAGTGGTTGTTGTTTTAAACGGCGGTATACTTCTTGATAAGCTTTAGTCTTATCAAATTGGTTGGTTCTAATTTTATTTAAGTTGTCTTCAACATCTTTTGCACTTTTTAGTGCAGAGACAATGTTATCTCCATGATTTGCAAAGGAGACAAAATCGACCATATTTTTTCTTTTTGATGCGTAAACATTAAAAGTTTTCCTATATGAAGAATCGCTTAATTTAAAAGCGGTACTATCTTGTACATGGCTTAATGTTTGGGTATTAAAATTTATTACTCTTTGAATTCCTGCTACTCCGTCATTGTCTAAATATTTTAAAACTTTACTTAGTTTTTCTAACTCTCCAAATTTATGTTTTAGCTCTCTTACAGCAGATGTTTTATAATCTTCTTCAAGTCTTTCTTTTGTACTTTTCCACATTGTCTTTCTCCTTAAAATATTGTTAATTTATAATAACACTAATTTGTTGTTATATGTAATTACGCACCCATTTTATTGATTATGTCAAGTCTAGTGCGTGATTTTGCAATTTAAAATAGGTAGTAATGCAATGTAATCTATTGAATATACAGTGTTTTTATTCATGTGTGTCTTGCTGTAAAATTTCTTATAATTCCACGATGTTTTTTCTAAGAAATAGAACGAATCATAGTAATTACTTACCGATACAAAAATCCTTGAAAATAATATCTAATAGATCCTCTATGTCGACTCTGCCAGTTAAGCGTCCTAAATACCGTAAAGCCATGCGCATATCTTCGGCGGCAAGCTCTGCCATATCATTATTTAAGGCTTCTTTTAAGTGTTCATGGCATTTTTCTAAATTATCCCGATGTCTTTTACGGGTTAATAAAGGTGTATTATTCTGGTTAAGGCTATATTTTTCTTTTGTTAATGTTGTTAATTTCTCCAGCATTAAGTCTAGTCCTTCGCCTGTTTTTATTGATAAAGATAAATAACTATTATCTGGAATATAGCTGCTATCCGTATCAATTTTATTTGCCACTATAATAGTGTTCTCATCTTTAATTTCTAAAATTTCATCGGATAGTTCTTCTTTAATATCAAACATTATAATTTTTATGTCTGAGTTTGTTGCTTTATCGTAGGCTCTTTTTATGCCTTCTTGCTCAATTTCATCATTAGTTGAATCATGCAGCCCTGCTGTATCAGATACAATCACTGGATAGCCTGCAAGGTTTAAATGAGCCTCTAACACATCACGAGTAGTTCCCGCTTTATTTGAGACAATGGCAATATCACGCTTTGCTAGGGCATTTATAAGGCTGGATTTTCCTGCATTTGGCGCACCTAATATAACAATTGAGATGCCTTCTCTTAGTCTTTCTCCTTTATGGTTGTCATTTAGATGATTTTCTAATTCCAACACAAAAACTTTTAATTCTGGAAGAATATCTGCGGATAGCCCTTCAGGAATGTCTTCATCAGGGAATTCTATTTCCGCTTCTTGATAGGCTAAAAGTTTGCTTAGCTTTTTAGTCCATTCTTCATACATGTGACGGAGCTGTCCCGCATGTTGACCAATCGCCAGTTTATGCTGGATTTCTGTTTCTGCATTAATTAAATCGGCAATGGCTTCCGCTTCGGTTAAATCAATTTTACCATTTAATACGGCTTGTTTAGTAAATTCACCAGCCTCTGCCATGCGGGTGTTTTCACACAAAGCAAGAGCGTTCAATAATGCTTCAACACCAGCCTGTCCTCCATGTATGTGATACTCAACAATATCTTCGCCTGTGAAACTGTTGGGGGCTTTGAAATAAATTGCAATTCCACGATCAATTAAATCATTCGTCTTTGGATTACTAAAATTACAATAATTCGCCATACGTGGTTTAGGGGAGTTAACATCAGTAGATAAAGTCTGTAATGTGTCTAATGCTCCATCACCAGATACTCTGATAATAGCCACGCCACCTCTGCCATGGGCCGAAGATAAAGCATAGATTGTTTCAGTCATAGAAAGCTCTCTCTAAAGTTCAACTTGATTGTCATCTAATAACAATCTTTCAACCTGTTTGCCATTAACAACATGGCTATTAATAATTTCATCAATGTCATCTGTATTTTTATAGTGATACCAAATACCTTCAGGGTATAACACCATAACAGCACCAAGCTCGCAACGATCTAAGCAACCTGATTTATTTACACGGATGTTCTCAATGCCTAGCTCTTTAATTCTAACTTTCATATAGTTGTGCAATTTGACAGCATCTTTTGCCTTGCAGCAACCTCTAACGTGCTTGTCTGCTCGCTCATTTATACAACAAAAAATATGAGTATCGTAATGCAATGGGTTTCCTTTACTTTTATTATATGTATCTTTAAACTACATAATATAGTCGATCAAGACTAATTTTTCTAGGAGATATTTAATGCAAACAGTAACCGAAATGATAACAATAAAAACAAACACAGGCACTGGCACAAACGAAGAGTTTCAAGCATATATGGCGAAACCTGAAGGGGAAGATATGTCCTCTCCTGTAATTATAGTAATACAAGAAATTTTTGGAATTAATGGAGTAATGCGTAGTATTTGTGATGGGCTTGCCTATCAGGGGTATATTGCGGTATGTCCTGATTTATTTTGGAGGCAAGAGGCAGGTGTCGATATTACCGACCAAACAGAAGAAGAATGGGCAAAGGCAATTGAACTTTATCAAGGTTTTAGTGAGGATAAGGGAGTCGAAGATTTAATTACAACCATGAACCATATGCGAGAATACTCAGACAGTAATGGCAAAGTTGGCACTATGGGATATTGTTTAGGTGGTAAAATGGCATATTTAATGGCTATGAGATCAGATGCTGATTGTAATGTTGGCTATTATGGAGTTGGAATTGAGAATGCTATTGATGGTGTGGCCAGTATTAAAAATCCATTAATGCTACATATTGCAGAAAATGATCAATTTGTAACAGCAGAGGCTCAGGCAACTATTATAGAGAAAATGAAAAACTATGATCATATAGAGACTTACCATTATTTGGGAGTAGAGCATGCTTTTGCTCGCATAGGGGGAGAACACTACAATCAAGAAGCTGCAAATAAAGCAAATTATCGTACAGCAGACTTCTTGGCAAAACACCTTACAGAACAAGAATAAACAAAGGGAGTAATCTCAGTGGCAGAAGAGAAACATCATAGTATTACCGATGATACCTTAGATATTGCAGAGGTTGCTTGCAAACATATATCAAAATTAGTCACTGGAAATGGTGTGTTAACAACTGATGTTAAAGTAATAAACAAAGAGCAAGATATGTTTGCATTAGATGTTAATCTAATTACTAATTTGCGTGATGTTGTTTCTGAAAAGAAAATTGTTGGTAATAAAGGAGCTGGTGAAGAATGCTCTTCTAAAGAGGATATGCAGCAAAAAGTTATGGCTGTTAAAGCTGAATGTATAGAAAGCCATGAAACACTGCTTTTACTAGAAAAAACTTTAAAAGAAATGCCCTTTAGTGGTTGGGGCAAAAAACAAAAGATTGTCTTAAAAGAGCTAAGCAAGGATTATATCTATACTGAGCAATGCCAACAGTGTAAAGGCTCAAAAAAGTCCCAATGCTCTAAGTGCCATGGTAAGGGTAATATAGCTTGCTTTAATTGCAAAGGCTTTGGTTTGATGGAATGCTTATATTGTAATGGTATGGGGCAGTTGCCAGATGGCAAAGGTGGACAGAAAGAATGCCACAAATGCTACGGTAAAAGAAAAGCCAAGTGTACAGAATGCCAAGGCAAGAAATATATGATTTGTGACCTATGTCGTGGATCAAAATATATTCCGTGTAAAAATTGTGCACAAACTGGATATTTATCTGTACAAACACATGTTGAATTTTCTGCTCTAACTGAAATATTAATAGATGAAAGCTCATTGCCGACACCAGTGCTAAAGCTTTATGAAGCTGTGAGTGCGGAAAACTTAGCGAAAGATCAGCATGCAAAAGTCACTTTGATGAGGCCAGCAAATCAAGAAGAGGCAGAAAACAAAGAAAATAATGAGCAAGTAGAAAGAAAGAACTTATACTACAAGCTCGAAATGCCGATAGCTAAAGCTGAATTTTCTATTGGAGAAAAACGTTATCAATCAGATATAGTAGGCTATCAATCATATCTATCTGGTATTGATGATTTTCTAGACCCTCTGGTTAAACCAGGGATTAAAGCTTTACAAAAAATGTCACAAGGGCCGATGGCTCAAAAAGCTCTTATTGACACTGCTTTAAGGTATCGTTTAATCAAACAAGTTTTTTCCAGAATTGGTAAAATGACAAATGGTAGAATATTCAAATTTATCAAAAGCGAATATCCAAATGGGCTGTCTGATAAGTATGCTAAAGCAGTTATCCAGTATTCTAATAAGGCTATTAGTAAGATTACAGAAAAGCCACGTATGATTGCTATGGGCATTGGTATTACTATGGCTCTAGCTGTTTTTGGAGCATGGTTTTTTGTGCCATTGCGTAAAGTCATTTCATCAATGCAGGAGCAACAGCAAATGCTCGCTGATTTTTCTCTAATGGCAGTAATCAGCTATGTAGCTTACTATATTATACGTTTATTTGCAGGCAAGGCTCTAGAGCAATTTATGATGGAGCAAAAGCAAAACACTAAAAATAAACAAGCTCTACCACCTGCAGGAAATGAAGGTATATACACAGTATTTGCGTCTATTGTTATTTTTATTGCCTTAGCCTATTTTGCTCCACTGTCGCCATCGTGGTTGCAATGATGTATTAATATCGGTTTCTTTGATTATAGCTTTGCTGGCTAAGCACATGTTTTATATGCTTTTTTTCAAGGAAGTCTCTACCTGTTTCATTTAATGTCAGTAGTCCTTTTATGTTTTTCCTTGCTGAAGGGTCGTCTACAGTAATTCGTGACCTATTGTTATCGTTATCAAGGTCATATTTTATTCCATTAATGTTAATTATAAGGTTCATATGTCCTGTAGAGTGTGAGAATCTCATGTTATCTTCAGAGAATCCTAGGCGTTTTAGGGTGTAATATTTAAGTATTGCATAGTCCTCGCAATCTCCTTTATGACTGGTTATAGTTTCATGAGGAGTTGCAAAATATTCACCTACGTTATAATTTATATGATCTAGCTCATAAGTCAGAGTATCGTTAATATAGGCATCAACTTCAAAGGCTATTTCTTTGCGAGATAATGGCTCTCCAAGTCTTTCAGCTTTTTCTTTGATGTGAAGGTCTATTGCATTGAAAAACATAAGAGTTTCCATTCTAATAGATAGGCTGTCTTTTTCTTTTTTTCTACGGTTTAGCATTTCGTTAAACCTCTGAGATAGGAATGTACCCATAAATATGCCTGCTGTCCCATCATGTGATAGAGAGCTTTCAGTTAAGTCTCTACCATGTATTTGCAAGAATGGCTCTTCAATTTCAGATGCTCCATACGCACATGTACTAAAAACTGTGGAAAGGCAAAAAATAGCTGGCTTTACAATTGATCTCATAATATTGAATTTTATCCTTGACGGTTATTATCCATACAATCACTATAAACCATGTGATTATTATTTGTATATAAAATTTAAGGATAATTAATGGCAAGAGTAAAGCTAAGTAGTACAGATATGTTAGAAAAGCTTATTGGTTTTGATACAATAAGTCACAATTCTAATAATTCACTTATATCTTTTGTACAAGACTATTTAGATGGCTATGGCATATCATCTAAGTTAATTTATGATGCTTCCAAGAAAAAGGCTAATTTATATGCAACAGTAGGAAACCCTGATATTGAGGGTGTTATTCTATCTGGACATACAGATGTTGTGCCTGTAAAAGGTCAAAACTGGGATACAGACCCATTTGAGCTATATGAGAATAACGACTTGTTTTATGGTCGAGGTACTTGTGATATGAAGGGGTTTATCGCTGTTGCTCTGGCGAAGCTACCAGAAATGATAGAAGCTAATTTAAGTACCCCCATACATTTTGCATTGTCTTATGACGAAGAGGTTGGTTGTGTCGGAGTCCATGGTATTGCAGAACATATAGAGCAGTTAGATGTGAAGCCTAAATTGTGTATTGTTGGCGAACCAACAAGTATGAAAATTATTACGGGACATAAGGGGGTTTGCAGTTATCATTGTAGCGTTCATGGTAAAGAATGTCATTCATCACTTGCTCATGAAGGGGTTAATGCTGTTGAATATGCAGCAGAGCTTGTTGCTCATATTCGCTCTATAGCACGTAGAATGCAGAAACAAGGGCCATTTAATAAAGATTTTAACCCTCCTTTTACAACTATGCATGTAGGTAAAATTGAAGGTGGTACAGCTCTTAACATTATACCTAACTCTTGTGAGTTTGGTTTGGAAATTAGAACGGTTCCTGAGCAGAATAAAGAAGATATTATGGCGGAAATAAATGACTACGCTTTTCGATATCTAGAGCCAAATATGAAAGATATAGACCCGCAAACTGGCATCTCATTGCGGGAGACTGTTTATACTCCAAGCTTTAATATTGCAAATGATCATGAAGCTGTTTTATTGTTGCAAAATCTTACAGGGGCAAACCATACCGAAAAAGTAAGCTTTGGTACGGAAGCTGGTATTTTTCATGCCGCAGGAGTTCCTACGATCGTTTGTGGCCCAGGTAGTATAGAACAAGCACATAAACCAAATGAATTTATAGCCCACGAACAAATTGTGAAATGCGAACATTTTTTAACAAAAATGCTGGTTACTTTAAAATAAAGTTGATATTTAGGTTTTAAATTATTGCATTTTCTTTATTATGTATGTAGATATAAAAGGGATTTTTTTAAAAGAAACTTAAAATATAAAAAAGGATAAAAACAATGTTAGAAGAAAATACTCTATCTATTATTAAACCAGATGCAACACGCCGTAACTTAACAGGAAAAATTAATTCTCGTTTTGAAGAAAATGGCTTAAGAATAGTTGCTCAAAAGCGTTTGCACCTAACAAAAGAGCAAGCTGAGAAGTTTTATGAAGTTCATAAAGAGCGTCCATTTTATGGTGAACTAGTTGACTTTATGGTGTCAGGCCCTGTGGTTGTACAAGTACTGTCTGGGCAAAATGCCGTTGCTGCAAATCGTAATATAATGGGTGACACAAATCCTGCAAATGCCGAAGAAGGCACTATACGACGTGATTTTGCAGAGTCAATTGAGGCAAACTCTGTTCATGGCTCTGATAGTGTAGAGAATGCTAAAAAAGAGATTAATTTCTTTTTTAGTGATACAGAAATAGTTGGGTAAAAATTAAGTATTATTATGCAGAATTCAGATAAACCAGTATCTAAAGATGAAGTGTCAGATGTTGCTCAGCAGGAGAGTGAAGTAGTTGAAGCAACTGCAAATGATGTAAATGATACAAATGAAACGGCGACTAAAGAATCAGTTGCTGATGTTGGTGATACTGCGAAAGTTGATGCAAAAACTCAAGATGAAGACATGCAAAAGCATATGGTTAGCAAGAGTGCAAAGCCTTTAAAAGCTAATGTATCTAATGATAAAGCTATAAAAAAAGTTGAAGAGGTAAAAGCTAGAGTAGAAAAAAAATTAGCTGAAGGCCCTAGCTCTTTTAATAAACAAGTTATTCATTCTGAATTTTATAGAGATAATTTTAGAATGATGGTTAAAATAGCTCTGGTTAACTCTATAGTTATGGTTGCTATTATCATGGGCATGATTTTCTATATGTTTAGAACTCAGCCTGACAATCGTTTTTTTGCAACCACTGTTGATGGTCGTATTATGCAACTTATACCTCTGGACATGGCGAACATGACCAGATCTGAGCTTTACTCTTGGGTCGTGCAAGCCGTGAATGATACGCTTACATTTGGTTATCATGATTATCAACGACGTCTGCAAGATAGTACACATTATTTCACTCGTGATGGGTGGGAGAGTTTTGCAGCAATGCTACAAAATATGCATATTATTGATACCATTGGTAAGGGTAAGCTAGTTGTGAAGGCGGAGCCAAGAAGTGCGCCTGAACTAGAGCAAGAAGCTGTGTTTAATGGTCGATATCGTTGGGTTATGAATGTTGATTTCAGGATTACTATGCAAGGTAAAGGTATAGGCTCAGGTACTAAGCGATTGCCTTTACGCCTAACAATAGAGCGTGTTCCAGTTCTAGAAAATATAAATGGTGTAGCTATAAAGCGTTGGGACGTATTGTCACCATATTAAATCTAGCAATAGTATTAAATTTGTACTTTTAGTATTGCATTACTTCTTATTTTTAGATAAGGTGCATATCTGTAATAAAGTATTTTGTACAATTATTATTAACGCGGGGTGGAGCAGCATGGTAGCTCGTCAGGCTCATAACCTGAAGGTCGTAGGTTCAAATCCTGCCCCCGCAACCAATTTAAGATTTAATAACCGCTCTAACAGCAATGTCGAGCGGTTTTTTAATGCTTAAAACCCCAGTTTCTGCGCGGTTTTCAGACCGTAGCTGTTCACAAGCTCAGGCAAGACACGCCCCTCAAAACACCATCATTTCGTCAAAATAGCACTATTCTCTCAGAAAGCTGTCGGCTGGATGCCATTTAACCGACAGGTCGTTAGCCTTTGTTTTTCATAGGTTTTTCTTGTTTTGGCAATTGCCAAGTTCGAAATCCAAACCGCTCCTCCAAAAAAAAGTTAGAGAAAAATTCAAATTTTCATCGTCGTTTTTCACCACAATCTCATACCAGAAGAAAGTGAGAGTTTCCGCTGGACTAACTGCCCGAGCGAAGCATTCATGTGTAAACAACGAATTTGGGAAGGAAAATCGATGTATAACAATGAGATAGAAAA